>CAISIP010000675.1 GCA_903885415.1 uncultured beta proteobacterium | reverse complement strand
TGTATTCGCGCCTGCGCAACCAGGTGTCCGAAGGCCTGGCGCTGCAAGGCATTCGACTATTCGGCCGGTGGTTGCCGGACATGGTTCGCAACCCCGATTCGGTGGATCCGCGTGCCGGCGTGCTGATGGCCGCGCACATATCGGGCATGGTCATCTCCAACGCCCGCGTCGGTATTCACCACGCGGTCTGTCACTGCCTGGGGGCCCGCGGCAATCTTCCGCACGGCGTAGCCAACTCCATCATGCTGCCGCACGCGCTGGCCTACAACCTAGATGCCGCCACACCCGCGCTGGCCCTGTTGGCGCAAGCGATGGGCTGCGAAGCACGCGGCACGGAACGCGACATGGCGCTGGCCGGAATAGAAGCCGTTTGCGCCTTGCAGATCGCAGCGAAGGTGCCGACCCGGCTGCGCGACACCGGCCTCGATAAAGCATTGTTGCCGGCCATTGCAGCCGACACGCTGCTGGATCGCGGCAATTTTTTCAACCCACGGCGTACCGAAACGGACGCCCCCATCCTCTCACTACTAGAAAAGGCTTGGTAACAAAATGGCAAAAAACAGCAAGGAACTGCAAGACGCGCTCGACCATTTCATGGGTACGCTCGGGAACATTCCCGACCCGATACGCGCGATGCGCGATTACGCGCCCGAGGCATTGATAGGTTATACGCGCACACGCAAGTACCTGATGCGCCGCCCGCCCGAAAGCGCGCTCGACCTGCGCACCAAGGAACTGGTCTATGTGTTGCTGGACGTGGTCACCGGCAACCTGCCTGGCGCCAAGAACCACCTGCATGCCGCCATGCGCGAAGGCCTGACCGTGCCGCAACTGGCCGAGGCGCTCATGCAGACCATGGCGGTCTGCGGCATCACCACCTGGGGCCAGACCGGCTGGCGTCTGTGCGACTACGCGGCTTCCATTGAACGCGGCGAGGCCGTCAACGAGGCGGGCGAAGCCGGATTACCCGCCTTGACCGCAAAAGCGAAAACGATGGCCAAGTCCACCTCGAAAAAGGCGCCAAAAGCCATAGCCGTCAAGAGTAAGCGACGCGTTGCATGAGCGTTGGACCTGACGGGAAAGCCGCGGCGGCTGTGCAAGAAAGCGGCGCGGATGTTGGTGGGTTGGCGCGCCTGCTGCATCCACGCGCGATTGCATTGATCGGCGCCTCGCCGGACAGCACGAAACTTGCCGGCCGTCCTCTGGCATATCTGCAGCGCTTCGGCTTTGACGGCGGAGTGCACCCGGTAAATCCCAAGCATTCCGAGATCGGTGGCGTGCGCTGTTATGCCTCGGTGGCAGATTTGCCCGATGGCGTCGACCTGGCACTGATCCTGTTGCCCGCGAGCGGAGTCGTCGACTGTTTGCAGGCCTGCGGCGAACGCGGCATCCCGTTTGCCATCTCCATCGCGGGCGGGTTTGCGGAAGCCGGTGCGCCCGAGGAGCAGCAGCGCCTGGTGGATATCTGCAGACGCACGGGTATCCGCCTGGTAGGCCCCAATTGCGTCGGTCTCCTGAATCCGCGTTGCGCCGTCACTGCCACGTTCTCGACTGTACTCAAGGACCGCATGCCCCGGCCCGGCTCGATTGCGCTGCTGACGCAGTCGGGTGCCCTGGGCAACTCGCTGCTGCAAAGTTTTAACGACCTGGACCTGGGTCTGGCGACCTGGGTTTCCACCGGCAATGAAGCCGACCTTGGCGTGCTCGATCTGGTAGAACACTTCATCGACGACGACACGGTCAAACTGATCGTGTTGTTCGTTGAAGGATTGAAGAACGGCGACCAGTTGCTGCCGCTGGCGCGGCGCGCACAGGCGGCCGGCAAGTCGATTGCCGTTCTGCGGGCTGGGCGGTCTCAACTGGGCCGCGCCGCCTCCATATCCCACACGGGCAAGTTGGCCGGAGCCTGGAAAGTTTGGCGCGACGTGGCGCGACAGGCCGGCCTGATCGAGATCGACTCACTGGACGACCTGCTCGACCTGGCGCTGGCCTTCGACGTGGCGGGCGATCCCTTGAACGATGCCGCCTCGGGACTGGGCGTGCTCACCATATCGGGGGGTCTGGGTGTGCTGATCTCGGACTCTGCCGCTGAATGCGATTTGCCGCTGCCATCGTTTTCGGCCGAAACGCAGGCCAGCCTGCGTTCCATACTGCCGC
>CAISIP010000674.1 GCA_903885415.1 uncultured beta proteobacterium | reverse complement strand
GCATCAATGAGCAGATGGAAGCCGTCGATGGTCTGTGATTCTGTGGTCATGGAAGGGGGCCTTTCGCTTGGCGGTGGGTGGTACGGTGGTCTGACCGACGGTGCCGCTGAGTCAGGTTTTGGACGCAGAGAACTGCCTGGAGTTGGTCATCAGTCGCAGCTGATTGTCAACGTCGCCCACCCCGGAGACGGCTGCCGCTACCTGCTCGACCGCACTGCGTTCTGCGGCATTGAGCACGATTCCGCGCAGACGGACCCCGAGGGCCGTGGTGTCGATCGTGATGTCAACATCATGGGTGGCGTCATTGGCGCGCAGGGCCGAGCGCACGCGCGCCTGCAGGGCCATTGCCTGCAGCATCGCCCTAGACGACGCGGTCGGGACAAACTCGGGCCGTGCGACCAGCGCCTTGATCTGCCCGACACAGGTATCGACCGACAGCCGGTCGGTATTGAGCACCAGATCAAACAGCACCGGCTCGCCCCAGTTCACGCCGAACTGCTCCTGCATCCGGCTGGCATTGGCGTTGTCGCTGCGGCGGATTTCGGCTTCGGCGAGTTCGGCATCGTCGGTGTCGAGTTCGGCCATCAGCCATTGCACACGCTTGGCCAGCGGCCGCAGGATGCGTACGCAGGGAACGTGGGCCACAGGCCGCAGGAGACAGGTGGCTCCCCAGCCCCGCAGCACCACATGGCCTCGGGCGGCGGCTTCAAGCACCTCTTCGGCCGAATAGACTTCGATACTCGCCCGGTCGGCTGTCAGTCGTTCGATCGGCCCAGCCCGCCCGGCACGCAGACGACTGATCAGGCTCTTGGAGACATGCATTTTGCTGGCTACCCGCTCGGTCACCTCATGCTGCAGCGTGCTCAGCTGAAGTTCTTTGGCCAACTGCTCGGCGATGTCTTGGGCCAGCGAGCCCATTCCCTGGGTCAGTGCAATAACTGGCATCGCTTCGCTTTCGATGAAGGTGGACAGGGTCGGGGTTTGCGGCTAAGCCCTGGCGGGGCGCAGCGCGCCCAACATCCGCGACAGCAGCGGCCAGAAAAGCATCACCAGCGCCAGACTGGTGATGCTGCCCACCAGCGGGTTGGACCACATGATCATGACATCACCCTGCGATATGAGCATGGCCTGCCGGAACGAGTCTTCGGCCTTGTCGCCCAGCACCAGCGCGAGCACCAGTGGCGCCAGCGGGTAGTCGAGCTTCTTGAACACATAGCCAATTACGCCAAAGCCGATCATGAACCAAATGTCGAGCATCGCGCTGTGCACCGTGTAGGCGCCGATCGCGCAGATGACCACAATGACCGGCGCGATGATGGAAAAGGGTATGCGCAGGATCGACGCGAACAGTGGAACAGTGGTCAGAACCACGATCAGACCGACGACATTGCCCAAGTACATGCTGGCGATCAGGCCCCAGACAAAATCTTTCTGTTCGACAAATAGCAGCGGACCGGGTTGGAGGCCCCAGATCAGCAGGCCGCCGAGCAAAACGGCGGCGGTCGGCGAGCCTGGAATGCCAAGCGCGAGCATCGGCAGCAGCGCTGCTGTTCCCGCCGCGTGTGCAGCGGTTTCAGGCGCCACCACGCCCTCTATCTGGCCGGTGCCGAACTTGGCGCCATTCCTCGACATTTTCTTGGCCAGCCCATAGCTCATAAATGACGCTGGCGTCGCTCCGCCCGGTGTGATACCCATCCAGATGCCCACCGCGGCGCTGCGCAACGACGTGACCCAGTAGCGGGGCAATTCCTTCCAGGTTTCCCACACGACCTTGGCGTTGATTTTTGCCGACTTGCCGGAAAAATTCAGTCCCTCTTCCATCGACAGCAGAATTTCGCCAATGCCGAACAGGCCGATCACCGCTATCAGAAAGTCAAAGCCCCGCATCAGTTCGGACTGGCCGAAGGTCAGTCGCAGCTGTCCGGTGACGGTGTCCATACCCACCGCCGCCAACGCGAATCCCAGTGCCATCGCCGCGAGAATCTTGAACGGCGAGCCCTTGCCCATGCCGACGAAACTGCAAAAAGTAAGCAGGTAGACCGAGAAGAACTCCGGCGCGCCGAACTTCAACGCGAACTTGGCGACCAGCGGCGCCAAAAAGGTGATCATCAACACCGCAACCAGCGCCCCGACGAAGGACGAGGTGAAGGCTGCTGTCAGCGCCCGACCTGCGTGCCCTTGCTGGGCCATCGGGTAGCCGTCGAAAGTCGTCGCGACAGACCAGGGCTCGCCCGGAATGTTGAATAGGATCGAAGTGATCGCGCCTCCGAACAGTGCGCCCCAGTAGATGCACGACAGCATCACGATCGCCGACGTAGGCGACATGGTGAAGGTCAGCGGCAACAGGATTGCCACCCCGTTGGCGCCGCCCAGTCCTGGCAGCACACCAATCAGCACGCCGAGAATGATTCCGACCAGCATCAGGCCGATATTCAGGGGCGTCAGAATGACGCTGAAGCCCTGCATCAATGCGTTGATTTCTTCCATCTGCGCCGACTCCTGGAAATGCTTGGGTTATGGACGCGCTGGCGTACCGGGTCCGGATTCAGTAGCCGAGAAATGCCAGCGGGTCCAATGTGCCTTTGAAAAGCGGCACCTTGAACCAGACTTCGAACATCAGAAAGAACAGCGTGTTCACGATCACCGCGAGAAACACGCTCTTGCCGGCCGGGTACTTTCCCAGAATCACCATGAACAGCGCGATGTAGATCGCCGAGGCGAGGTACAGGCCCAGAAAATGGGTGACCAGCGCATACAGTGCCGCAGGCAGCAGCACCGACAGCACGCGCTGCGCTTGCTCGCGGTCGACAAAGGGCCCGTGATCGGGCGCTTTTCCGAACACGGCCTGGTAGAAAATTCCAAGCCCGGATACTTCGATGATGATGCCGATATACAGTGGAAAGTAGCCCGAACCCGGACCGTCGCTGGTCCACTGGGTGCCCAATCGGCGCGCTTCCACGATGACCACCGCGCCGATTAGCATCAGGACGACCGACACCACGGCATCTACCGTGCGGTTCTTGGCCAGCGTGGGGTTGTCAGGGGAATTGGAGGAATGCGGGTCTGCCATGAATGCTCCTTGGGTGATCGGGAGGGACCGCCATCAATCCGCGATGAGGGTGGGAAGCGCACCAATGCGCGCGAAACCACTCAGTCCCAACGACGGGGTGGACGCGCGGTACCCGTCCCAGCAGAAATAGCCGTAACGCCGCAACGCGCGATTTTCGCTAGCGCTGGCGGATTGCCGTCCTTGCAATGAACTGCCGAGCCGTCGGCTGGCAGCGAGGCCCATGAATGCCAATTATTTTGCAAGAAAGCCGGCTTCCTGCATCAGCTTCAGGTGCATCGCCTCGGCGCCTTCGAGCCATTTGCGGAAATCGGCGCCCGACATGGATGTGGTGT
Organism: uncultured beta proteobacterium; assembly: GCA_903885415.1. Lineage (GTDB taxonomy): Bacteria > Pseudomonadota > Gammaproteobacteria > Burkholderiales > Burkholderiaceae_C > CAISIP01. The sequence continues at coordinate 7,852 of CAISIP010000674.1, read as the reverse complement.
TGAAGGCGCCCTTTTCCAGGAAGTCCTTCCAATCCGGCGTCTCGCGCACCCGCTTGAGCAGGTCCACATAGTAGGCTGTCTGGTCTGCCGTGACGCCCGGCGCCATGAACAGTCCTCGCAGCATGACATAGTCCGTCGGTACACCGGCCTCGGTGCAGGTCGGTATGTCGTACCAGGACTGGGTGTCAGTCACTTTTTCCTTGTAAGGCATGCGCGTATCGTCGAACACGCACAGTGCGCGCAACTTGCCGGCGCGCCACTGTGCAACCGCTTCGATGGGGTTGTTGACGGTGGAGTCGATGTGGCCGCCGACCAGCTGCACCGCTACCTCACCGCCGCCCTTGTAGGGAATATAGATGAACTTGGTGCCGGTGGCCTTCTCCAGTCCGACGGTGAGGATCTGGTCTTCCTGCTTGGAGCCGGTGCCACCCATTTTGAATTTGTTCGGGCCTGCGGCCTTCACCGCGGTTATATAGTCCTTGGCGGTCTTGTACGGCGTGTCGGCATTGACCCAGAGTACGAACTGGTCCAGCGCCATCATCGATACCGGCGTCATGTCCTTCCAGTTGAAGGGCACTCCGGTTGCCATGGGCGTGGTGAACAGGTTGGACAGCGTGATGATCAGTTTGTGCGGGTCGCCCTTGGCTTCTTTCACCGCCATGAAGCCCTCTGCGCCGGCGCCGCCGGCTTTGTTGGCGACGATCATCGACTCCTTCATCAGCTTGTGTTTGACGACGATGCCCTGAATCAACCGCGCCATCTGGTCGGCTCCGCCCCCGGTTCCCGCTGGAACGACGAGCTCTACCGGCTTGTTCGGCTCCCAGGCCGCCTGTGACGGCATCGTGGCCGCAAGCATCGTAAAGCCAAGGATGCCCGCAATCTTTGCGGGCCAGTGAATGCTGCTGTTGCGTTGCATTGTGGAGTCTCCTTTGGTTTGTGATGGATCGTTCTTGGGTCGACTACTCGGTGCTGCGCTTTGGGCCAGCCTTGCGAATCTCGAACTTACTTCCATAAAGCGGAAGCCCAGTATGTATCACTGCATTATGCGGTGATATTCGGCCACATTCCAGGGTTCTCCCCTCCCTTAGGGTTTGTACCGTGTCCCACATCCCGCCTGTTTGGCCATCTTGTCGATCGACCGGGTTTCAACTCCGGCAGTAGCTGGAGCGCCACCGGTTTTGCGGTGGGGTTCAATAGGCCTTCAGCGCAGCAAGAAATAAAGCGCCAGCGCGTACAGCACGACTGCGAACACCTTCTTCAAGGGACGAATGTCCATGCTGTGCGCGAGCCGTGCCCCTAGCGGCGCAGTGAGCACGCTGGCGGCAGAAATTGCAAGCAGACCCGGCCAAAACAGGTAGCCGATGGCGCCGTGTGGCATCTGCGGAAGGTCCCAACCGGCCAGCAGGTAGCCCAGGCTTCCTGCCAGCGCGATCGGGAAACCCAGCGCCGACGAAGTGGCGACCGCGTTGTGGATTTTCACGTTACACCAGGTCATGAATGGCACCGAGACGAATGCGCCCCCGGCTCCTACCAAGGCAGACAGGGCGCCGATCGCGTTTCCTGCGCCGAATATTCCCATCGCCCCGGGCAGGACGCGCGAGGCTTTGGGTTTGCGGTCCAGAAGCATTTGGGTTGCCGCGAACGCCACAAAGGCGGCAAAGAGATGGCCCACGATGCGCGATGGCAGCGCGGCTGCGACCATCGAACCGGCGAAGGAGCCGAGCAATATGCCGGGGACCAGAGTACGCGCCACCGGCCACAGAACCGCACCGCGCCTGTGGTGCGCGCGCACCGACGACAGCGAGGTAAAACAGATGGTGGCGAGCGACGTGGCGACCGCCATCTTGACGGTGTAGACCTCCGGAAAGGCCCTCGCTGTCAGGATGATGGTCAGGAAGGGCACCATCAGCATGCCCCCGCCGATGCCCAGCAGACCGGCCAGGAATCCGGAGCACAGGCCGAGCACGACGAGTTCGGCGATCAGGGTGGGACTCAGGTCCAACAGCGCCTCGGTGTCAAGAAAATGCGGCCCGGGGCGCCCATGCGGCGTACTTTGAGGCGAAGGCTTCGACCGCGCTGCGTCGAAAACCGATGAACAAGGTGTCTGCAAGTGCCACCGGACCGGCATCCTGAACCGGGGTTCAGGTGGGCAAGGGCAGCGCTGGCTTCGGGTTCATCTGACGCGAGATGATCACACCTGCCGGGCAATGTTCCAAGCCCGGGCTCTATGAGCATTGGTTCAAGGAAATATAAAGCCCGATGAGCACCGCAGACGCTTTCGATTGTAGGTCCAGCCGGGCCCAGCCGCCAGCTCTAAAAAAGTGCAGAAAGCGGCTAAATGAGCTGTCCGTCTGCGCCCAGCGCACGGTCGAGTCGCGTCAGCAGCGACGACAGCACCTGCTCGTCGTCCCGAGGGTCTGCCTGGTCGTCCTGGGTCGACGCTGCCGCGGACGCGTCGCCCGCTGCGCTGGCACGCAGTCCCAGATCGAAGGCGAGATTGAGCGCTGCCAGAACGGCGATGCGGTCGCGCGAGCGTACCTTGCCGCCGTCGCGAATCTTGCACATGGCGCTGTCAACGCGCTGCACGGCCTCCATCAGTTGGGACTCGCCGCCCACCGGACAGCCCAGCAGATAGCTTTGGCCCATTATCTGGACTTCGATTTGCTTCATCGCGCTGCCTCGCTCTTGTTTCCGGCGTCGGGCAAGCGATCCAGCAGCGCGTCGACGCGCGCACGCGCCGCGGCCAGCCTCGACTTGAGGGAGTCGCGCTCCTGCGTCAGCGCCTGCACTTGTCCCGCCAGCAGCGCGTTGGTACGCTGCAGTTCCTCATGGCGCAGCAACAGGCGCTCCACGCGTTCAGCGATTTGGTCGATTCGGGACGGGTTCGACATAGAGCGGGCATTGTAGGGTTTGCCGCGAATGGGCCGGCGTAGAATGCCGGCGTTGGTGCTCGCGGTGTGGTTCACATGCCGCAGTTCAACGGGAAGCAGGAGGGAACGCTGGCAGCAGCAGACCTAACCTGCGCTGCCCCCGCAACGGTAAGTGGACGAGTCGCATGACCCCGCTTCCATCACGGCCACTGAGCGTCCTGAACACGCGCTTGGGAAGGCGATGGAAGTTGCTCCACCAGCCCGGATACCGGCCAACAGGGTGGAGCTGCACTTGCGCGGCTCCGTGACGCCCAGTGCTGTCGGGGACGACGGCAAGGGCCTTTTTGCTGGTGTTCCTCCATGATGAAATTTCGTGTCGCTCGCGGGTGTGTGTCCGTGCTCGTTCGATCCACTGTCCTGACTGCGGCGCTCGCAGTTCCGTGCCTTTCAGACGCCCAGAATGCGCTGGAGTCAGTCGTGGTGAGCGCCAGCCGTTCGTCCCAGTTGCTGAGCGAAGCGCTGCCGCATACGACGGTCATAGGCCGGGAGCACATCGAGCGCTCGCAGGCGCTGGACCTGCCGGCGCTGTTGGCAGGCGAGGCTGGCTTCCAGTTCAGCCAGAGCGGGGGGCGCGGAGCCACTGCCAGTTTGTTCCTGCGCGGTAGCGCGGCGATGCAGGTGCTGGTGCTGCTTGATGGCGTTCCTCTGACCAAGCAGGACAGCACCGGAACGGTCAGCCTGGAGCACATCATGCTCGACCAGGTGGAGCGCGTCGAGGTGGTGCGCGGCAATGTGTCGGCGATCTACGGCAGCGGCGCCATCGGCGGCGTGATTCAGGTTTTTAGCCGGCCTGGCCAGGACAAGGCCCTTGCCTTTGCGCAGCTAGAGGCCGGCTCGTATGGCAGCGCACACGCAGCCACGGGAATCAGCGGGGCTTTCGGAGATACCCGCTATTCCTTCGGTATCGCGCGCCAGACAACGCGCGGATTGTCAGCGATGAACTCGGACCAATACCCCCATGAAAATCGGGATGCCGATGGTTACCGCAATAGCAACTTTAATGTCGCGGTGTCCCGGCAATTGGCCACCGGGCAGACCCTGGGCCTGCGCGTACAGGGCAGTGACGGGCGTTTCGAATCGGACGGCGGCGGATTCGGGGGGCCGACGGATATATATCTCGGCGCCAGCAAGCTGGCGACTTGGACCGTCTACAGCCACAACCAGATCAGCCCCGACTGGCGCAGTGAACTGAGCCTGGGCCAGTCGTGCGAGCGATCGGTTTACGATGCACGACTGAGTGCCTATCCCTACGACAGTTCCGCCATCAGCCGAAGCCAGACCTTGAACTGGACCCATAGGCTTCAGGCGGGCCCCTGGCTGCTGAGCGCCGGAGTCGAACGCCAACTGCAGTCGATAGAGTCGAGCGACAGCTACGCCACCGAACTTGATCGTTCGCGTGCCGTGGGTGCGCTGTTCGCCGGCATGTCGGGGAGTCAGGGTCCGCATGCGCTGCAGTTGAACCTGCGCCGCGACGATGCGCAGGGACTCGCCGCCAAGACGACGGCTTATGCGGGCTACGGATTCACATTGGCAGCGCCATGGAAGCTGATCGCCAGCATGTCGACGGCGTTCAACCTTCCGCCGCTGGGCTATCTGTACGACGCCTTCTCGGGAAATCCGGCGCTGCTGCCCGAAAGTGCGCGCTCGGCGGAACTCGGGCTGCAGTTCGCGCAGGGGCGGCAGTTGCTGCGCGCGACCCTGTTCAGAACCCGGATCTCCAACCTGCTTTTGTACGACCCCGACACCTATCGCTTCAGCAACCTGAGCAGCGCCAGGAACCAGGGGCTGGAGCTCAGCGCCAGCGGCAGCGTGGCCACGGCCGATTGGCGCGCCAGTTTGACCTTGCAGGATCCGACCGATGCCGGTACCGGCCTGCGACTGGTGCGCCGCGCTGCCACGATGGCCGCTGTCGGTGCCTCCGTACCGATGGGCCCGTGGCGGCTGGGCGCCGATCTGCGGTTTAGCGGTGCGCGGCCCGACCGCGCCGACAATCCGGTCATGCCGGCCTATGCCGTCGCCAATCTGAGCGTCCGCTATGCCTTGAGTGCCGAACTGTCGCTGACGGCCCGGGTCGACAATCTGTTCGATCGCCCGTATCAGACCGCCTACGGCTACAACCAGCCCGGGCGCGGCGCCTTTGTCGGTATGCTCTGGGCGCAGAAATAGCCCCCGCCGCCAACCCATGACTCCTGCAGAGCCCTTGAACCCGAGGAACGGCGCCTACCCGGTGACCGCAGACGCCCGGTGGGCGGCGCCGTGGCCGCCTGCTTGCGGATACGGTCCTCAGCGCATCGTCTGCCTGACCGAAGAGACAACCGAATGGCTGTATCTGCTTGGCGAGGAGGCGCGCATCGTGGGGATTTCGGGCTACACCGTGCGGCCCCGAAGAGCCCGTGAAGAGAAGCCGAAAGTCAGCGCTTTTCTGAGCGCCAGGATCGACAAGATACTGGCGTTGCGCCCCGATTGCGTCTTTGGTTTTTCCGACCTGCAGGCGGATATCGCCGCGCAACTGATCCGCCACGGCGTGCAGGTGACCATCTTCAACCAGCGCAGCCTGGACGAGATTTTCATCATGCTCTATCAGGTGGCGGCGATGGTTGGCCAGGCCCAGCGTGGGATCGCGCTGATCGACGCCATGCGCACCCAATTGGCGGCAATCGCGCGCGACGCGGCGCAGTTGCCCCGGCGGCCCCGGGTGTTTTTCGAGGAGTGGGATACGCCGCACATCAGCGCGATCCGCTGGGTTTCCGAGTTGATCGAAGTGGCAGGCGGCGACGACTGTTTCGCTGAACTCGGACGGATGCCGATGGGGAAGGATCGCATCATTGCCGACCCGGGAGAAATCGTACGGCGCAATCCCGACATCATCATCGGCTCCTGGTGCGGCAAGAAGTTTCGCGCCGACCGGGTCGCGGCCCGCGACGGATGGGCGCTGGTGAATGCGGTAAAGAACCGACAACTGTTCGAGATCAAGTCCCCCGACATTCTGCAGCCCGGTCCGGCTGCCCTTACCGACGGTGTCGGGCAACTGCACCGCATCGTGATGGCTTGGAGCCAGTCGCATGGCTGATGCGGTGCGCGCCTTGCTGTGTGCCATGCTCGTCGGCATGCTGCTGGCGGGCCAGGCAAGCGGCGCGACCGAGGTGGTCGACGATCGCGGCGTGCGGCTGCGGTTGGCGCGGCCACCGCAGCGCATCGTTGCGCTGTTGCCGTCGCTGACCGAGATGGTCTGCGCCCTGGGCCAATGCGAACGTCTGGTGGCGGTGGACCGCTACTCGAATTTCCCCGACAGCGTGCGCGCGCTGCCCACTGTGGGCGGCGGTCTCGATCCGCAGATCGAGGCCATCGTCGCGCTGCGGCCCGATGTGGTGCTGATGGCAAGCTCCTCGCCGGCGGCTGCGCGCTTGCAGTCGCTCGGCCTGGCGGTGGTGGCGCTTGAGCCCAAGAACTACGCCGATGTACAGCGGGTGTTCCAAGCGCTGGGGCTGCTGCTGGCTGTCCCGCACGCGCCGCGGCTATGGCGGGAGATCGAATCGGGCGTCGATGCGGCTGCGCGTTCGATCCCCCAAGCGCTGCGCAACCAGCGGGTGTATTTTGAGGTCAATGGCGGGCCTTACGCGGCGGGCGAAGCCTCCTTCATTGGCGAAACGCTGACCCGCCTGGGATTACGCAACATCGTGCCGGCGACCTTGGGGGCGTTCCCGAAAATAAACCCGGAGTTCGTCGTGCGCGCCGACCCGGACTTGGTGATGGTCGGCGATGGCAGCGTGGCGGCAATGGCGCAGCGCCCCGGATGGGCTGCGATGCGCGCCGTCCAGGCCCGGCGCATCTGCATTTTTTCGCCAGAGCAGTCCGACGCCATGGTCCGACCAGGGCCGCGAATGGCCGACGCAGCACGCGTGCTGGCGCAATGCGTTCTCCAGCACGCCCGATGAGCCTCGCCAACACCGCCCGCCCATCGGACCAGACGCACCGTCAGGCGCTGCTGGTCTTGGTCGTGCTGCTGCTCCTGTCCGCCGTGCTGTTGTTGCTGGCGCTGGCCGTTGGCAGCAGCGGATTCCGTGGCATTTTCAGACTTGAAGAGGACCCGATTGCGCTGCGCATTGTCTGGGACATCCGGGCACCGCGCGCGCTCGGAGCCTGGCTGGCGGGCGCGCTGCTGGGGCTGGCTGGAGCGGTGGCGCAGGGTCTGTTTCGCAATCCGCTGGCCGATCCTTACTTGCTCGGCAGCGCATCGGGTGCGTCGCTCGGCGTCGCGCTGGCGTTGGCGATGATGGGCGGTACGCCGTTTGCGGCGCAGTGGCTGGTCCGATTCGGGCTGACGGGAGCCGCATTTGTTGGCGCATTGGGCGCGGTGCTGCTGACACTCACGCTGGCCCGCGGCGTCCAGCACACCTTGCGCCTGTTGCTCGCTGGCGTGGTGGTGGGCGTTGTCTTCGGCGCCATTGTGTCGCTGGTGCTGATGTTGCAGCCCGACTTGATGCTCACCATGCAGTCGTTCCTGCTCGGCAGCACCAGTTTTGTGGGCTGGAGCGCATGTGGCCTGATGGCGATGGCCTTGCTGCTGTGCCTGAGCGCGGCCTGGCTCCTGAGCCCGTTGCTCGACGGACTGGCTCTGGGCGAGGCAAGCGCAGCCAGCCTGGGGCTTGCCCTGACCCAGATGCGCGCGGCTTTGGTCGCGGTGCTGGCGTTGGCCACGGCGACGGCGGTGGCGCAGACCGGTCTGATTGCATTTGTCGGGCTCGCTGCCCCGCATCTGCTGCGCTCGATGCTCAAACGGTCGCACCGGGTATTCATCGCATTGTCTGGTCTGACCGGCGCGGTGCTGCTGCTGGCAGCCGATACGCTGTCGCGCTCGCTGATTGCACCCCAGGAGTTGCCGGTGGGGGTCGTGACCGCAGTTCTCGGTGGCGCCTATCTGC
>CAISIP010000673.1 GCA_903885415.1 uncultured beta proteobacterium | reverse complement strand
CCTGATGCGGACCGGCCGCTATGACCGAACTGCGCAATGTTCAGGTCGATCTGGCCCGCTTTCGTCTGCGTATGCTGGTGGCCAGCGTGGTCGTGCTGTTGTGCTTTTTCCTTCTCGCGGCGCGCTTGATCGTATTGCAGGTGGTGCGCCACGACGACCTGCTGGCGCAGGCCGAAAGCAACCGCACGGCAATCGTGCCGGTGGTCCCCAACCGGGGTCTTATCCTGGATCGCAACGGGGTTGTTCTGGTGACCAACTACTCGGCCTACACCTTGGAAATAACGCCGTCGAAAGTTGCCGACTTGGAGCAGACGTTGACGGAACTGTCGCAGGTGCTGGACATATCGGCGCGTGACAGGCGCCGGTTGAAAATGCTGATGGAAGAGTCCAAGAGCTTCGAGTCCCTTCCGGTCCGGACCAAGTTGAGCGAACAGGAACTGGCGCGCTTCGCAGCCCAAAGTTTCCGGTTTCCCGGAGTCGATATCAAGGCGCGACTTTTCCGCAGCTATCCTTTTGGCGCGCTCGCAAGCCATGTCGTTGGCTATATCGGGCGCATCAATGCAGCCGAACAGGAAATCATCGACGGTTCGGACGACGACGCCAACTACCGTGGCACCCAGTACATCGGAAAGTTGGGCGTCGAGCAGAGTTTCGAGGCGCAATTGCACGGCGTCACAGGGGTCGATTCGGTAGAGACATCGGCGGGCGGACGCGCGATGCGCAAGTTGGCGAGCAGCCCGTCGACTCCGGGCGACACGGTGACGCTGTCGATTGACATCAAGCTTCAAAAGCTGATCGAGGATATGTTCGGCGAACGCCGGGGCGCGCTGGTAGCGCTGGACCCCAAGACCGGCGAGGTGCTCGCATTCGTCAGTAAGCCGACTTTTGACCCCAACCTGTTTGTCGACGGCATAGATGCCGCGAGCTGGAAGACCCTTAACGAGTCGATCGACAAGCCGTTGCTCAACCGTGCGCTCCGCGGGACCTATCCCCCTGGTTCTACCTACAAACCTTTCATGGCGATGGCCGCGCTGCAGACCGGCAAGCGCGCGGCCGGGACCATCATCAACGACAGTGGTTCCTGGATGTTTGGCGGCCACGAATTTCGTAGCCACGGCGACCACGGGCTAGGACCGGTCGACATGCACGCGGCGATTGCCAAGTCGAGCAATGTCTACTTCTATTCGTTGGCTAACGAACTGGGCGTGGACGCCATCCACGACTTCATGAAGCCGCTGGGCCTTGGCCAGTTGACCGGTATCGACATCCTGGGTGAGACGCGTGGCGTGCTGCCCAGCCAGGAGTGGAAACGCGCCTATTACAAGAAGGCCGAGCAGAAGAAGTGGTACGCGGGCGAAACCATTTCGCTGGGAATTGGGCAGGGCTACAACACATTCACCATGCTGCAACTGGCCCAGGCGACCGCCACGCTGGCCAACGCAGGCGTGAAGCACAAGCCGCATATCGTGATTGCTACCCGGGGCGCACTGATGCAGGGAACGGCGCGGGTCGCTGCGGCGGCGCCGATCGACTTGGAATTCAAGCCGGAGCATCTCGCCGTTGTGCGCAACGCCATGGTTAGCGTGACGCTGGACGGGACTTCGGCGCGGGTGTTTGCGGGCGCCGCTTATACGTCGGGCGGCAAGACCGGAACCGCGCAGGCGGTTGGCGTCGGTGCCAAGGAAAAGTACAACGCGTCGAAGATGGAGGAGCATCAGCGCGACCACGCGCTGTACATCGCCTTTGCCCCGGCCGATGACCCCAAGATTGCGCTTGCAGTGGTGGTTGAGAATGCCGGTTTTGGCGCGGCCCATGCCGCGCCCATCGCGCGGCGGGTGTTCGATTACTGGCTGTTAGGCCAGTACCCCAATGACGAGGATATGGCTGCCGTCAGGATAGGACAGGCGGCTGCGCCGATCGGCAAACCGCGGCTTGCCGCAGAACTTTCCTGGCCACCCGCGCCCTGAGTGGCGCTGGGGCCGTTGCTCATCCTGTTCGCCGCTTGCGGTATGCTCGTCGCATAGCTTTCTGGAGAGGCTTTGAGCCAATCGCTCGACTATTTCTTCGCGCCGCAGAGCCCCTGGACCTATCTGGGCCACGCGCGCTTCATGGCCATCGCCGAAGCTGCGCGATCGTCGGTGCGTGTCATGCCGATCGATTTGGGCAAGGTGTTCCCGATTTCGGGGGGCCTTCCGCTGCATCGGCGTTCCGCCCAGCGGCAGGCGTACCGGCTGGTTGAGCTGCAGCGTTTTGGCGAGCATCTGGGACTGCCCATCCAACTGAGGCCGAAGTATTTTCCGGTTCCCGCCGACGCCGCAGCACTGCTGATTGGCGCGGTGGACATGGCCGACGGCGCTGTCGCGGCTTTGCGCTTTAGCGGGGCCGTGCTGGCCGCCGTCTGGAAAGAGGAGCGCAATATCGCCGACGCGCAGGTGTTGGCCCAATTGCTGAGCGAGCAGGGTCTGGATCCCGTGCGACTGGAGCAGTCGCGTGAGCCTGCAGCGCAACAGCGCTACGAGGCGCATACCGGCGAAGCCATAGCGGCAGGCGTATTTGGCGCACCCACCTATTGCGTCGCGGGCGAAATGTTCTGGGGACAGGACCGGCTGGACTTTGTCGAGCGCAAACTTGCGCAACTTCAACCCCAACAATGAGGAGCAAAAAATGTCGGAAACCATCGAATTGAAAGCCACTGACGGTTTTGTCTGCCCTGCCTATGTGGCTCGCCCCGTTGGCAAGCCCAAGGGCGCTGTGGTGGTGCTGCAGGAAATTTTTGGCGTTAACGCGCATATTCGAGCCGTGGCCGACGGTTATTGCGCACAGGGTTATCTGGCCGTGGCACCCGCGACGTTTCACCGCGTTAAACGCGGCGTGGAACTGGGTTATGACAAGCCGGATATGGAAGCCGGCATTGCGCTCAAGGCGGCGGTCGAGGCCTTGCCAGTACCCGGCGCGATGGCCGATATTCAGGCCGCCATTGACTACGCAGCGCAAGCCGGAAAGGTCGGGCTGGTTGGCTATTGCTGGGGTGGTCTGTTGACCTGGAGGAGTGCCTGCAGCCTGAACGGCCTGAGCGCAGCCGTTCCTTACTACGGCGGTGGGGTAACCGCACCTGCCGAGGCGGCACGCCAACCCGCCTGCCCGGTGCTCTGCCATTTTGGCGAAAAAGACCATTGGATCACGATCGATAGCGTTGAGGCGTTCAAACGCGCACAACCCGCGGTCGAGGTGCGGGTCTATCCCGCCGACCATGGTTTCAACTGCGACCATCGCGGCTCCTACGACGCATCGGCTGCGGCACTTGCGCTGCAGCGCACCTTGGCCTTTTTCGCCAGCCATCTGGCATGAGTGCAAAAGCTTGCGGCCACGCCGCAAGCCAGGCTCGCATGGCGAGCCGACCCGGCGTCCGCAGCGACTATTTCTTTCGCAGCAATCGCGCCGCGTCGAGTGCAAAGTAGCTCAGCACGCCGCGGGCGCCGGCGCGCTTGAATGCCAGCAGGCTTTCCATCATGACCGCGTCATGGTCTAACCAGCCGTTTTGTGCCGCCGCTTTTAGCATGGCGTACTCGCCGCTCACCTGGTAGGCGAAGGTCGGAACCCGGAACGCGTCCGCAACCCGGCGCACGACGTCGAGGTAGGGCATTCCCGGCTTCACCATCACCATGTCGGCGCCCTCTGCAATGTCCATCGCCACCTCACGCAGCGCCTCATCGCTGTTGCCCGGGTCCATCTGGTAGACCTGCTTGTTGCTTTTCCCCAGGTTAGCCGCCGAGCCTACGGCGTCGCGAAAAGGCCCGTAAAAGGCGCTCGCATACTTGGCGCTGTAGGCCATGATTCGGGTGTGAATGAAATGGTCAGATTCCAGCGCCTGGCGGATAGCGCCGATACGGCCATCCATCATGTCGCTTGGCGCGACGATATCGACGCCTGCCCGGGCCTGCGTGAGTGCTTGCTGCACCAATACCGCAACCGTTTCGTCGTTCAGGATGTAGCCATTAGCCAGCGGATCCGGGTCGAGGAGTCCGTCCTGGCCATGGCTGGTGAAGGGGTCGAGTGCCACATCGGTCATGATGCCCAGTTCGGGGAACTCCTTCTTCAACGCTCGCACCACCCGGGGAACAAGCCCATCCGGGTTCAGGGCCTCCCTGCCGTCCGGCGTCTTCAGCGCCGGGTCGATGACCGGGAAAAGGGCCATCACCGGAACGCCAAGGTCCACGCATTGCTGCGCGACCGGGAGCAACAGGTCCAGGCTCAGTCGGTCTACTCCGGGCATGGAGGCTACCGACTGGCGCTGCTGCTTTCCGTCGACTACAAAAACCGGGTAAATCAGGTCACTCGCGTCAAGTTGGTGCTCCCGAACCAGGTTGCGGGTAAAGCTGTCGCGCCGCAACCGGCGCGGTCGGCCTGAGGGAAAGGGTGCTGGGGTCATCATGTTGAAATTCTGCCTGATTTAATTCTTGGTGGGACGCACGGTTGATTAGGACGTTGCGGCCATTTTGAGGGTCGCCGGTGGATCAAATTGTCCTCAAAGCGACAAATGCACCAAAATGGTATTGAGTCGCATTGATATTTTTGGTAAATTTCCCGCGGGTGGTTCGCCACCCCCCGCTTTTCCTCCCTGAGCGGGGCCTTGATGTGTGACAGCAAAATAGGCTTAACCCCCAGCCCTCGTGCTGGGGTTTTTTTGGCCCGCCGGCCTCGTTGCCCGCCGCCGCGCCGGGGACCATCGCCTAAACTGGCGCAATGCTCTGGGTCAAGACCTTTCATATCGTGCTGGTTGCAAGCTGGTTCGCGGGTCTGTTTTATCTGCCGCGGATATTCGTCAATCTGGCGATGGTGCCGCCGGAGTCGACCGCTGAACACGATCGCCTGCTAACCATGGCGGCCAAGCTCCACCGATTCACCGCCCTCCTGGCGTGGCCGGCGCTGGGTTTGGGTGTCTGGCTCTGGTTGGCTTACTGGGACATTCCCGGCTACGGTCGCAGCCCGGGTAACGGCTGGCTACACGCCAAATTGGCGGTGGTCGTACTGGCGGTCGGCTACCAACATGCCTGCGCAGCCATCTTGCGCCGATTCAGGCAAGGCGGTCCGGTCCGCAGCCATGTCTGGTACCGATGGTTCAATGAAGTCCCCGTGCTGCTGATGCTGGCAGCGGTAGCGCTGGTGGTCGTCAAGCCCTTTTGACGCAGACGGCCATGCAAAGGACATCTGCGGTCCCTCTGGCCTTGAGCTGGACCGGGGTGATTGTCTACGCTAGCCTCTATCCGTTTAGCGACTGGCGCGACCAGGGAATCGCACCCTGGGCTTTCCTGTGGGCGCCACTGCCGAAATACTGGACCGGCTTCGATCTGGCCATCAACTTGATCGCCTATGCCCTGCAGGGCCTGCTGGTCGCGCTGGCACTGTGGCGCAGCGGCCGTAGCCGGCATGTCATGCTGGTGGCGCTTGCGGCCTGCGCAACGCTCTCGCTGGTCATGGAGACGACGCAAAGTTATCTTCCTACGCGGGTCCCGTCCAATGTGGACTTCCTGATGAACTCCGTGGGGGCGGGTATGGGCGTCGCCGCTGCAGCGGGCCTGGCCCGACTCGGGGCGGTCGCGCGCTGGAGCAGCTTGCGCGCACGCTGGTTCGTCGCCGATGCGCGCGGGGCATTGGCGCTGCTTTTTCTGTGGCCCCTAGCCTTGCTGTTTCCGGCGCCGGTGCCGTTGGGGCTGGGACAGGTTCTTGAGAGAATGGAAGGCGCTCTGGCGCTGGCGTTTGCGCACACGCCTTTTCTGGACTGGCTACCGGTGCGCGATGTGGAACTGCAGCCGCTGGTGCCGGGGGCTGAGTTTTTGTGCGTGCTGCTGGGCGCATTGATTCCCTGCTTGATCGCCTTTTGCATCGTCCGCTCGCGTTTGCGCCGCGCCCTGATGGTGTCGTTGGTTCTGGCCGTCGGAACGGCGGCCAGCGGCCTGTCTGCCGCCCTGAGCTACGGGCCCCAGCATGCGTGGGACTGGTTGCAGGTGCCTGTGGTCGAGGGTCTTGTTGCGGTACCCGTGATGGCCGTCGCTTTGCTGGGTCTGCCGCGGCGGATGAGTGCTGCCATCGCGCTGCTGGCGATGGGGGTTTACCTCAGCCTGTTGAACCAAGCGCCGGCGGACCCCTATTTCACCCAGACGTTGCAGACCTGGGAGCAGGGCCGTTTCATTCGGCTCAACGGTCTGGCACAGTGGCTCGGTTGGCTTTGGCCGTACGCCGCCGTGGCTTATCTGCTGTCTCAGACCTGGGACGTTGACGGGAAAAACTAAAATGAACCCATGAACCAGGACCAGGTCAGCAGTACCGACGCTCCCGCAAGCTATTACGAGCGCCATATTTTCTTTTGCTTGAACGAGCGCAAAAATGGCGAGGCTTGCTGTGCCCTGCAGAATGCGCAGGCGGGCTTTGAGCACTGCAAGCTGCAGGTCAAGCGCGCCGGTTTGTCCGGACCGGGTCAAATCCGGGTCAACAAGGCGGGCTGCCTGGACCGCTGCGCTGCGGGGCCGGTGGCAGTTGTCTATCCGGACGCAGTCTGGTACAGCTTTGTCGACAACGACGATATCGACGAAATAGTCGAATCCCATCTCAAGCGTGGACAGGTTGTGGAGCGATTGCGGGTTCCCCCTGATCTTGGCCGCTGAGTCCTCAGGCGGCGCACGCGAAGCGCCGACCGTATCCGGAGCAGCGCCATCGACCCCCGGAAGCATCCCATTTGTGAACCCATCCACCCAAAAGCGAACGATTTCCGGACCCACCGGGGATATCGAAGCGATGTGCGACTCGCCTGCCGCGGGCGCCGGTGGCCGCGGCATCGCGATCATTGCCCATCCCCACCCGCTGTTTGGCGGAAACATGGACAACAAGGTTGTGCAAACATTGGCGCGTGCCTTTGTGCAATGCGGTTGGACTGCCTGGCGATTCAATTTTCGTGGCGTCGGGCGAAGCGCCGGTACTTATGACGAAGGTCGTGGCGAACTCGAAGACCTGCTGGCCCTGATTGCGCAATGCGCGCCGGCCGGGCCGATTGCGCTGGCGGGCTTCTCCTTCGGTTCCTTCGTCGCCAGCCGTGCGGCGGCTGCGCTGGCGGGCGATCGTCCGATCGAGACGGCCGTGCTGGTTGGCACGGCAGCGAAGCGCTTTGATGTCGGGCTTTTGCCCGCGCACTTGCTTGAACGAACGCTGGTGATCCACGGGGAAAGCGACGACACCGTTCCTTTGGTGGATGTGCTGGACTGGGCGCGGCCGCAGAACTTGCCGGTCACGGTTGTTCCGGGGTGCGGGCACTTCTTTCACGGACAATTACCGTTGCTCCGCAGACTGGTCGTGCGCCACCTGAACGCGAGCCGGTGAATCTGCGGACCGTCGCGGCGCCACCACTTTTGGATGCCCCCGGCGCGACCGAGCGCCACCAGAGCTCAGACAATTCCCTCCTATGAAAAAGTTGCTTCTTGCCCTTGCCCTTGCCTGGAGCGCCTGTGCTCAGGCCCAACTGCCCCAGCCACCTGAAGTCGCGGCGCGCTCTTATTTGCTGGTCGATCTAACGGCCAACCAGATCCTGGCGGCAAAGGAAATCGACTTGCCGGTTGAGCCGGCATCGCTGACCAAATTGATGAGCGCGTATTTGGTGTTTGACGCCCTTCGCAGCAAGAAGATCAGCCTGGGGCAGACGCTGCCGGTCAGTCTGCGCGCCTGGAAGATGGAGGGCTCGCGCATGTTCATTGATCCGAAGATGCAGGTACCGGTTGAAGACTTGATCAAGGGGATGATTGTCCAGTCGGGCAACGACGCGACGGTAGCGCTGGCCGAAGGCGTTGGCGGCACGGTCGAACGATTTGTGCAGCTGATGAATGATCAGGCCAAGGCGCTGGGGATGAAGTCCACCGCTTACCAGAACCCGGAGGGCCTGACCCAGGCCGGGCACAGCACCACTGCCCGAGACTTGAGCGTGCTGGCGACGCAGTTGATGCGCGATTTCCCCGAATATATGGGCTATTACGCGATCAAAAAATATCGTTATCCGGGAACCCCGGCGACCAACGATAGCAACCGAAACCTGCTTCTGTTCCGCGACCCGACGGTGGACGGGCTGAAAACCGGATTTACCGACGCTGCGGGCTATTGCATGATCGCAACCGCCAAGCGCGACTTTCCGAATCTCGGAAAGGCCGGGGCCGCCGCCGGTTCGGCCGACGCCGCAGGTGCGCGTCGGTTGCTGTCCGTGGTGCTGGGTGCTGCCAATGAGAATGCGCGAGCCAACGAGTCGCAAAAGTTGTTGAACTGGGGCTATA
Source organism: uncultured beta proteobacterium (assembly GCA_903885415.1). GTDB lineage: Bacteria > Pseudomonadota > Gammaproteobacteria > Burkholderiales > Burkholderiaceae_C > CAISIP01. The sequence goes on along the minus strand of CAISIP010000673.1, from coordinate 271 downwards.
CAGCGTACGAGGCGGTCAAGCTGTTCGACGAAAACCAGCCGGTCGCGACGCCAGCAGTCTGGAAGGGCAGGCAGGCGACGCTGAAGATTGGTCAGTTCAAGCCGCTGATCGTCGCCGCTCCAACCGGATCGGCGGCCAAGATCACGGCGCAGGTTGCGCGTCCCGATCCCATGGTGGCGCCCTTCAGCAAGGGCCAACTGGTCGCGACGCTCAAGGTGACAGTAGGCGAGCAGCTCTTGACAGAGCTGCCGTTGATCGCGCTGGATGACGT
>CAISIP010000672.1 GCA_903885415.1 uncultured beta proteobacterium | reverse complement strand
GTCCGAGGCCACAACATTGTCCCTGCCTACGGAAAACGAGTCACAGATGTTCTACGGGGAATGCTCCGGCCCGCACTGATACCCGCCAAGGGCAAGCACTTCGTCGTCGCCGACTGGTCGGCCATCGAGGGCCGCGTCAACCCGTGGCTGGCTGGCAGCGCCTTCGGCGAGGCCAAGCTGGACGTGTTCAGACGCAAGCTGGACCCGTACAAGGTCAACGCCGCTGCGACCTACAGCGTGGCGTATGAGGACGTGACCGGCGAGCAGCGCCAGGTCGGCAAGGTGCAAGAGCTTGCGCTAGGCTTTGCCGGTGGCGTGGGGGCGTTTGCATCGATGGGGCGCAACTACGGCGTGCAGATTGGCGAAGCGCAGGCCAGGCGCATCGTTGACGCTTGGCGCCGCGCTAACCCGTGGTCGGTGCCCTTCTGGCAGCAGCTTGAAGAAGCCGACACCCGTGCGATGCGTAACAAGGGCCATGAGTTCAGCTCAGGCCGCGTAGCGTATCTGTTCGACGGTCTGCACCTGTGGTATGCGCTGCCCTCTGGGCGCGTGCTATGCTACCCCTACGCTCGGCTGGAAAGCGATGGGGTGACTTACGCCAAAGCATCTTGGAAGCCCGCTGCCGACGCCACAGAGTGGCCTCGCGCCCGCCTTTGGAAGGGCCTTGCGTGTGAGAACATCACGCAGGCTACGGCCAACGACATCTTGCGCCATGCGCTGCGCCAACTCGACGACGTGGTGCTGCATGTGCATGACGAAATCGTGATCGAGACCGATCAACCCACCGACCTTGAGCGTATCATGAGCACCCCGCCCGCATGGGCCGAGGGACTGCCGCTGGCCGCCGAGGTCACAACAATGACGAGGTATGGAAAATGAAGACACTTATTGTTCCGGTCAGTGGCGGCAAAGACTCTCAGGTCGTTTTGTCGCTGGCGCTCAAGACTGGGCGCCCAATCGTATGCGTGCATCAAAACACCGGCTATGACCACCCAGACACTTACGCGCAGATTGAGGCGATGGAAAAGTTCTACGGCGTCAAGGTAGAGCACACTGTCAGCGAAGGGATGTTCACCTTCTTGGAAAAATCGGGCTACTTCCCGAACAGCGCCGCCCGTGGCTGCACGCAGCGCCTGAAGCAACTGCCCTTTGCAAACTGGCTCAAGGAAAAGCAGTTCACGCATGAGAATGCCGAAATTTGGTTTGGGATGCGTTCAGACGAGAGCCGCGACAGGGCCAGCAAGTACGGCGGTATCACCGATGACGACGACTTCACCCTAGCGGATGTCGCCGTGTATTACGGCCAGAACAAAAAGATGGCGCAGACCATTGGCCGAATTCCCGTAAAGCTGCCCATCGTGGAGTGGAACACCGAGCAAATTTTTGATTACATCGCCAAAGAAGGCGCGCCTATCAACCCGCTGTATGAGCGCGGGCATAGCCGCGTCGGGTGCTACCCGTGCCTGCTTGCGCGCAAGTCTGAATGGCAAAATGCCGGTAAAGATCCCGCAGGGCGCGAGCATATCGAAAAGATGATTGCGCTTGAAGACAAGTGGAAAGCCGAAGGCAATCACCGCAAGTTCATCAAGGTCCACCGCGTCTGGGACGTGCGGGACTTTCTTGAAGGCAAGGACGTGCGCGAGCTAGCCAATGAAGAATGCGGCTATTGATAGGATTGGGAATCTTGGAAATTCTGCGATTACTGATTTTACTAATGCGGTTAAAGGAGGAACTCCAAAAGAGTTGCAACAAAAAGCAGCAAATGAAGCAGCTAAAAAAGCAATGC
>CAISIP010000671.1 GCA_903885415.1 uncultured beta proteobacterium | reverse complement strand
GTGATGGCGGCGCTGCGGGAAAAGCGCGCCGTCAGCGCCCCTCTGCGGCGGGTCGCATGAGGCCTGCGGCGCACCGCAGTAACGACGCCGGCGCGCAGCGCAGGTTCCGCGCAACGCCCGTCCTTTTCTGAATGTGACAACCCTGAGGAGACCATGATGCCATTGCAACACTTCTTTCGACCCCTGCGTCTTGCTCTGGCAGGCTGCGCCGCTGCGCTGGCCTGTGGCGTGGCCGGGCTATCGGCGCACGCGCAGGACTTCCCCACCAAGCCGATCGAACTCAACGTGCTGTTCCCGGCCGGCTCGTCGGCCGACGTGGTCGCCCGCATCCTGGCCGACGGCATGTCGCGCCAACTCGGCCAGCCGGTCGTCATCATGAACCGCCCGGGAGCCGGAGGCGCCATCGGTTACAAGCATGTGCACTCGCAAAAGCCCGACGGCTACAGCCTGGTGTTCAATTCGAATTCGATATCGTCGGTCTATTACGCCGGCCAGGTGCCGTTCACTTACAAGGCTTTTGAGCCCGTGGCGCGCGTCACGGTGGAGCTGCCGGTGCTGGCGGTGCGAGCCGAGGCGCCTTGGAATAACCTCAAGGAAATGATCGAGTTCGGGCGCAAGAACCCGGGCGCGATCCGGGTGGGCAATTCCGGACTGGGCAGCCACACCCATATTTCCGCGGTCGGGTTTTCGCAGGAACTCGGGCTGGACCTCACCCATGTGCCGTTCAACGGATCGCAGGTCATCACCAGCCTGCTCGGCGGCCATATCGAGGCGGTGGTGCAGGCCCCCAGCGCGTTGACGGCCCATGTGCGGGCGGGAACCCTCAAGGTGCTCGGCGCGCTGTCGTCGGGCCGTGACCCGACTTTCCCCAATGTGCCGACAGCGCAGGAGCAGGGTGTCCAGTTTCAGTCGGATATGTGGCGCGGAATCGCCGCGCCCAAGGGAACCCCCAAGGCGGTGGTCGCCAGGCTCGAAGGCGCGCTGCGCGCGACCGTCAACAGCGCCGAGTTCAAATTGCAAGGCGAGAAGATGGGATTTCTTCCGTCCTTCCAGACCGCCGATGATTTCGGCCGCACCATGGACGCCGACGACGTGCTGATGTCCAAGGCGATGGACAAGGCGGGCCTGAAGAAGCAATGATCCAGCGTCCGGGCCGCGAAGGCCAGCAATTGCGCGCGCAGGCGGTTGCGCGCGCCGGTGGCCTGCAGCAGGCGATCGACCAGGGATTGCTGCCCCAGCGGGTCAGCGTCTGCCTGTCCGAGGGTCTGGTGCTGGGCTTGCTCAAGCAGGGTGTTCGCAAGTACCTGGCTATTTTCGGCCATGGCTCGACCGATCTGGCCGAAGTGCTGCGGGTCTACAGCGAAGCAGGCGCCACGCAGGTGTTCAACTTCCGCAATGAGGTCGAGATGGCGCACGCCGGAACGGCGCTCGCGTGGGTCTACCGCGAGACCTGTGCCGTCGTCACCTCGATTGGGCCGGGCGCTCTGCAGGCGATGGCCGGCTCGCTGGCGGCGGCGTCCAACGGGGTCGGGCTCTACCATATTTACGGCGACGAGACCACGCACGGCGAAGGCTACAACATGCAGCAGGTGCCCAAGCCGCTGCAAGGGTTGTATGGCCAGATGACGGCCCTGATGGGACAGTCCTATGTGCTGCACACGCCCAAAGCGCTGCGCGACGCGCTGCGCCGGGGAACGCAGTGCGTGCACCATCCCTTCAAGGCCGGCCCGTTTTACCTGATGCTGCCGATCAACACGCAGCCCGAACAGATACCAGACCTGCACCTTGGTGCGTTGCCCGAACGCCTGCGGGTGTCGGGGGCTGCCGTCGCCGACAGCGAGCTTCTGGCGCAGGCGGCGGCGCTGATCGCCCGGCATGCCCGGGTGGTGATGAAGATCGGCGGCGGTGGCCGCGCCCATGCGGCGCAGGTGCGCGCGCTGGCCGAGCGCTGCGGCGCTGCGGTCGTGCTCTCGCCCGGGTCGACCGGGGTGATGCCCGATGCGCACCCGCAGAACATGCATGTGGGGGGTAGCAAGGGATCCATCAGTGGCAACCACGCGATGCAGGGCGGCGAACTGCTGATCGTCATCGGCTCGCGCGCGGTGTGCCAGGCCGATTGCTCGGGCGTCGGCTACCCGAGTGCCAGGGCGGTCATCAACATCAACGCCGACCTGTGCGACGCCACCCACTACAACCGGACGCTGGCGCTGACCGGCGATATCGGCGTTGTCATTGGCCAGTTGCTGCAAGCCATGGGAGCCGCGGCGCCGCTTGACGACGGGCGCCGCGATTGGCTGGAGGCTTGCGCCGGAGCTAAGGCCCAGTGGAAGCACCTGTTGCGCCAGCGCCAGAATGCCGAAAGCCTGCACGATCCGGTATGGGAGCGTCGGGTGCTATCACAGCCGGCGGCGATCAAGGTGGTGTGCGACTTTGCCAAGTCGATTGGCGCGATCAAGTTCTTCGACGCCGGCGACGTTCAGGCCAACGGCTTCCAGAGCGTCGAGGACGACCAGCCTTTCGAGACCTATACCGAGACCGGCGCGTCCTACATGGGCTTTGCCACCTGCGCGTTGATCGCCTCCGGGCTGGCCGACCTGCCGCGCTACGGCATTGCGCTGAGTGGCGACGGGTCGTTCATGATGAACCCGCAGGCGCTTATCAGCGCGGTCGAGCATGGCGCCAGGGGAATGGTGGTCATCTTCGACAACCGGCGCATGGCGGCGATATCGGGCCTGCAACAGGCGCAGTATGGGGTGGACTTCCGAACCCATGATGGCGTTGCCGTCGACTATGTGCAACTCGCCAACAGCATCGCGGGCGTGAAGGCGGTATGGGGGGGCGAGTCGATAGCGTCGCTGCAGGCCGCCTTGCGCCAGGCCGGGACGCACGAAGGCCTTTCGGTGGTCCACCTGCCGGTCTACGCGGGCGCCGCCGTCGAGGGCGGACTGGGCGCCTACGGTTCCTGGAACGTGGGTAACTGGTGCGAGGAGGTGCAAAGCCGTTATCAGTCGAGCGACCTATAGCAAGCAAAGGGGTACCCGCAGGATGCAACGCCAGGAATTCGGCCTCTACAGTGACTACGAAACGGGCAAACCGCTGCTGCAGGCGGCCGGCGAAACCGCCGACGCCGCCGATCAGTTCGAGTGCTACTCCGGCGAGACCCAGCGCATCTACGGACAGACCATCGAGGCGCGGGTTCCCGAGGTGCGCATGCGATTACCTTGAAGCGAAGTTCATCAAAGTGCGACTCTGACTTCGGCTATAACTTGGCTGCGTCGGCGCTGGCCGACGCCCCCCATCGGCAGGACCCCCCACCATGACAGACAAGCCCGAACAAGGCATCGCCCAGGGACTCACCAACTATGGTGACCGGGACTTCGCGCTCTATCTGCGCCGATCGTTCATCAAGTCCATGGGGTATTCGGGCGCGATGCTCCAAAAGCCGGTGGTCGGTATCGCTTCGAGCCCATCGGGCTTCAACAACTGCCACCGCTCGATGCCGGAGCTGGTAGACGCCGTCAAGCGCGGCGTTCTGGCGGCGGGCGGTTTGCCGATCGACTTCCCGACGATTTCGCTGGGGGAGGTATTCCTCAATCCGACCAGCCTCATGTTTCGCAACCTGATGAGCATGGATGTGGAGGAGATGGTGCGCGCGCAGCCGATGGACTCGGTGGTGCTGATCGGCGGCTGCGACAAGACGGTTCCAGCGCAGTTGATGGGGGCCGCCGCCGCCGACCTGCCGGCCATCCAACTGGTGACCGGCCCGATGATGACCGGCCGCCACCGCGGCGAACGTTTGGGCGCGTGCACCGATTGCAGGCGCTTTTGGGGCAGCTTTCGCGCTGGCAAGATAGAGCAATTGGAAATCGACACCATCGAGGGACGGCTTGCGACGACCGCTGGCACCTGCGCCGTGATGGGAACGGCGAGCACCATGGCGTGCATTGCCGAGGCGCTGGGAATGTCCCTGCCCGGAACAGCGGCCATACCCGCAGTGCACGCCGACCGTCTGCGCGCGGCCGAGGCCACCGGCGAAGCGGCGGTGCGGCTGATCGGCGCACCGATTCGGCCCAGCCAGGTGATCACGCAAGCCTCGGTTGAAAACGCGTTGCGGGTCCTGCTGGCGCTAGGCGGATCGACCAACGCGATCATCCATCTGACCGCGATTGCGGGGCGGCTCGGAATACCGGTGGCGCTGGAGCGGCTGAATGCGCTCAGCGACACGACGCCGGTGCTGGTCAACCTGAAGCCCACCGGCGACAGCTACATGGAAGACTTCTATGCGGCTGGGGGCATGGGCGCCTTGCTGCGCGAACTGCGGCCGCTGCTGCACCTCGACACCATCAGCGTCACCGGCGAGACCTTGCGCCAGCGCCTCGACGCCGAGCGCGGGGCCTGGGTCGACCACCGCATCGTGCGCCCCTTCAACGACCCGGTCGAGCCGCTGGGCGGGTTGGTGGCGCTGTTCGGTTCGCTGGCGCCGCGCGGCGCGATCCTCAAGCGGTCGGCGGCCGACAAGAGCCTGTTTGAGAAGGAAGGTCGGGTGGTGCTTTTCACCTCGCTGGAGGATCTCAGCGCGCGCATCGATGACCCGCAACTTGAGGTTCAGCCGGACGACTTTCTGGTGCTGCAAAACGCCGGCCCCACCAGCGGAAGCGGCATGCCCGAGGCGGGCTATCTTCCGATCCCCAAGAAACTGGCGCAAGCCGGCGTGAAGGACATGGTGCGCATATCCGACGCGCGCATGAGCGGCACCGCCTTTGGCACCATCGTGCTGCATGTGACGCCCGAGTCTGCCGCCGGAGGACCCTTATCGCTGGTGCGCAACGGCGACCGCATTCGCCTGAGCGTGCAGCAGCGGCGCATTGACCTGCTGGTCGATGACGCTGAACTCGCGCGCCGGCGCCTGGAATTGCCGCTGCGCGCGCCGCTGGCCAAGCGCGGTTACGCCAAGCTGTATCAAGAGCATGTGCTGCAGGCGGACGGCGGCTGCGATTTTGACTTCCTGACCGGCCCCGCCAAGACCGACGCCGGTGCATCGCAGGATCAGTAGCCTGCGGCTTCAACCCCGTGGCTGGGCCGCCTTTCGGTATTGGCTTGGCGAGAGTTCGAAGTGTTGGCGAAAGCGCCGGGTGAAATAGGCCTCGTCGGAAAAACCGACCGCGTGGGCGACCGCGGCAATCTTTTCCCGGGTGTGCGCCAGCAGATGCTGCGAGCGCTGCAGGCGTTGTGCGGTGAGCCACTGAACGAACGCCATACCGGTTTGCTTCTTCAGCAGATGCGAGAGATAGTTCGGCGCCAGAAACGCGGCCTCGGCGACTTCGTTCAGCGAGATATCGCGTTGCAGATGCTCCTCGATGAACTTGAGGACCCGGCGCAATGCGTCGGTTCGGCCCTGCATATAGGGCCGCGTCGCCGACAACGCCTGCAAGGCATCGGCGTGAACCTCAACTGTGAAACCGATCAACTCCAGCATCGCGCCGCGGATCCGGTCCAGCGTACCGAGCCTGCGGTTTTGGTTGAACTGCGACAGGTGGTCGATGATGCTTCGTATATGGGCGAACTGGCTTTCGCTGAAGACGAAATCGACATAGCCTTCATACAAGAACGGCGTAAGTTCGGGGTACTGGGCAATGGACGCCTCTTCCATTTCCAGCGGCGACAACTTGAAGTCATGGCGCAGAAAATCGGAGGCGAAGTTGATGACGTAGTAGTCCGGATCGGCAGCCTCATGGGCCGCGCAGTGGACCCGGTAGGGCATGATGAAAATCAGCGAGCGTTCCGGATAACGGCAGCGCTTTCCGGATATCAGATGGTGCGCCGCGCCGCGCAGATTGGCCTCGACCTGAAAGAATTCGTGCCGGTGCGGCAAAGTGACCGGCGCACGAATGACGTGGCTTCGGATTTCGAAATCGAGGGTTTCGGACCGGTCGGCCATGCGATAAGTCCTGATCGCCCGGGCCCTGCCGTCGGGCTCTGGTCCGGGCCCCGCCACTGCCTGCGGGTACGCAGCGTGCGCCGTTCCGGCCAGACCTTGCATGGTGGCTCTGTTCACATCGCATCTCCGATTGAGGACTGCGGTCGGGGGCCATCGCGGGCCCCGGCCGCTTGGGCATTTGCCGGCCCGGCGCGGTACCGGGCTGGACCAATTTAGCATGGAAATGCGCCGGGCTTGAAACGGTGGCCGCGATGGCTAAAAAAGCGTACCCTGACTCGCCCTGTGCAGCGGGCCCGATCGGTGTTGTCCGGCCCATGTGCGCGCGCTATCCAGGCTGTCAGCCGGGTCGGCGGCGAGGCCCGTGCTATCGGTGTCGACTATCCTCAGGGCCCGTGCATGACGACCGCGCAGTTCGACACCACGGGACCCTTTTCGATCGAGACGCGCTGACGGGCGGTGATGCCCGCCGGGGACCATGGCGGCCTTTGGCTGGACGGCTGCGCAGAAGTTTTACACTCCGGGGACAGTCCACATGCAAGTCCGGATCGGAGTTCCGCCCATGAGTCCCTACCTTTTCGCCATCCCGGTTTTTCTAGTCCTGATCGCCTTTGAAATGCTCGTCGCGCGCCGTCGCGGGCTGGAGATCTATCGTTTACAGGACACGGTCACTTCGATCAATATCGGCATCGTCAGCCAGTTCGTCAATACGATCGGGGGCGTGATCAGCGTGACGATGTACGCGCTGATGGTGGAACGCTTTGGCGCCTTTGAATGGGACACTAGAAACCCGCTGACTTGGGTGCTGGCGGTGGTGCTCTACGATTTTTTCTATTACTGGGTGCACCGCTCAGGCCACGAGGTCAATATCCTGTGGGCCGCCCATGTCGTCCACCACAGCAGCGAAGAGTTCAACCTGTCGACGGCGATGCGGCAGTCGTCCACCGGCTTTTACTTCCGCTGGGTCTTCTATATCCCGCTGGCCCTGCTGGGATTTCCGCTCAAGGTATTCATGGTGGCCGCGTTGATCGATTACCTGTATCAGGCCTGGGTGCATACGCAGCTCGTCGGTCGGTTGGGCGTTCTGGAATGGTTTCTGGTCACGCCGTCCAACCACCGGGTGCACCACGGGCAGAACGACTATTGCATCGACCGCAATTACGGCGGCATCTTCAGCGTGTGGGACCGCATGTTCGGCACCTACGCCGACGAACGCGTCGACGAAAAACCGGTCTATGGCACGCGAAAACCATTTTGCAGCTGGAATCCGGTGT
>CAISIP010000670.1 GCA_903885415.1 uncultured beta proteobacterium | reverse complement strand
TGTTGGTTACACCGCAGATGCTCTTGGGAGCGGGAATTCTTCCAATTACGGGTGGGTTCCTCGCCGTGCTAGCGAAAGGGTTTATACCGACCTACTGGGCTTACCGCGGCGTTCGGTCTGAAGGGGCGGGCGTGCCATTAAACTGGCGTTCATTTGGAGATTACGACCCTGCTATCTGGATTCCAATTGCGGCGCTCCTTGCGCAGACTGCTGCGGCAACGATCTGCGTGATGCTTGTCCTGCGCTGGCAGGATCAGAAAAGGACACGGGCCTAGATTTTCAATCCTTGGCTTCAAGAGTTCTGCCTATCAACAGCGAGTACAAGAAAGCGACGTCAACCGATGTATCGCCTCACAACTACCCTGGATTGACAGGTGGAAAGTTCCGTAGCCACACTTCCCAAACGCCCGGCATGCTTCCATTAAATGCCACCGCCCATGCGCCAATCAGCACGGTGGCCAACAGCAGCGACGCCACAAAGCAGCGGCCGTTTATGTCCAGCCGCATACCCCGCACGCGGTTGGAGAAAACGACCACCATCAGCGCAGCCGTCAAGCCGACTGTGCCCTGCCAAGTGCCCGCTTCGATCCCGGCATAGAACCACCACGCGCCAAGGAAGCCAGCCACAATTGCAGCAAGCAGCTTGGTAGGGATCGATGATGCACTGTGGCTGCTGGATGGCTCGCGACAGGCGAGCACGTAGAGCAGTACGACCGCAAATAGTGAGGCGTACCAAATCCAGTGGCCAATACATTCGTCATACAAAAAAGCAAGATCAAAGATTTCAATCACTGGCTCGCCGAGCGCCTGCACCACAGGGTTGTCTGTAGGCGGCACATCGGTCGGACCGACATGCCGCATCTGCATTCGGCCGTCAATGGAGTCAGCAGAAATGTGAATGCCCTGCCCAACACACATCACGAACAAGAGAAGCACAAATAGCGTCTGCCACACGCGTGCTCCATGCGCCGCCACACGCGCAAAAAAGTTTAGAAAAATCAGCGCTAGAACGATCGGCGCCAAGATATGCATCCAGTCAGCAGCCCCCGGACGGCCGCGCGGTGCCGGCATAAGTGCACCGACGATTGGCCTGGCATAATCTAGAAGGTAGCAATGCAACAGGAGCAAGCCGAAGAGACCGGTCTCGAATCGGCGTGGAGTCGAAGGGGTGGATGTGGTCATACGAAACCAAAAGTATACAGGGTGTCGCTGACCCAAATGACTTTATGAAGGCGGTATAGGAGTCAAGCAATCATGCGCGCACCCTAAGGCAAGGATACTGATGCGCTGTGAAAAGTCGCGGACAACTAAGCGGGCTGCGTTGGCTTGGGATAGTTTCTCACTCTACTGTTGATCACCGTACTGGCCTCGCCGGCCAAAGAGGCTTTCGGTTTGCAACCTCATTTTCGCGTTGGAGGTCTTTATGTTTAAAGTGTCTGCCGTTTTTTTGAACTTTGCCACGACATTCAGTTACCTGCTCTTGGCCAGCCCGCTGCATGCAGAGCCCCCGCTAAAAGCAGCGGTTTCGAATTCAGTCGGCATGCAGATGCAAGAACTTCCTGCCGGAAAATTCCGAATGGGGGAAGGCGTTTTCGAAGTGGATGTCACGCTCACGCGACCATTTGCAATCGCCACGCACGAGGTAACGCAGCGACAGTGGATAGATGTGATGCGCACGCAGCCGTGGCAAGAAGGCGGCGATCGTGAAACTACCGATCAGAAGTTGTCTCCTGGAATTGCAAAGAGCAATGTGGCAGTCGGTGACGATTTTCCAGCAGTTTTCGTCGAGTGGGATGCTGCTCAGGTCTTTTGCCAGAAGCTCACCGCTCTCGAACGTGCGAGTGGCGCGTTGGCAGCCGATAGCGAGTATCGACTGCCAACAGAAGCCGAATGGGAATACGCCTGTCGTGCAGGTACCACCACGAAATTTTCATTTGGCGACAACGCATCGCTCCTGAGCGACTATGGCTGGTTTCGAAAAAATTCCAACAGCCATGCGGAGAAAGTTGGCACCAAGAAGCCAAACGCCTGGGGGATTTACGACATGCACGGCAATGCGTGGGAATGGTGTTCTGACTGGTTCCTTTGGCCAGCCATGACACTTTCAGGCGGCGAGGATCCGACCGGCCCTGCGGCTGGGACGTTTCGATCGTTGCGGGGTGGATCATGGTGGTTCTCTGCGGAACTCTGCGACACCGCCACGCGCACCATGCTCCCGTCTTACGAATTCTCGCTGTTCGGCTTTCGGGTTGTACGAAGTGCCGTGCGACAACCAATCCCCGCAGATCAACAGAAGGATTTGACAAAAACTCTGGCGCAAGAAAAGCCCCAACTTGGTGCGACGCTTCCTAAGGCCATCCCGCTTGAAGAGATCGAGATTACAGCCGACGTTGTCTACGGCCACAAGGATGGAATGGCTCTCACGTTTGATCTGTACCGGCCAACCAAAAATTCCAAAGGTATTGGAGTGTTGTATATGGACACCGGTCTTTGGGTTTCGATGTGGATACCACCCGAATTGAAGCTTGGCTTCTTCAAGCCTATTATTGATGCCGGCTTCACAGTGTTTTGTGTTCACCACAGCAGCAGTCCCCGGTATCTGCTTCCCGAGATGGTTACTGACACGAAACTAGCCCTGCATGTGATCGAGGAGCGGGCTGCAGAATTCAGGGTTGATCCCAAGAGGTTGGGCGCATTTGGATTTAGCGCGGGCGGCCAACTCGCGCTATGCGTCGACATGACCGACGACGCAGGGGGAGCGCTGAGAGGCGAAGAGCGATTTGGTATTGCGGCGATTGCCGTCAGTTTTCCCGTGAGCGACTTACGGGGTATCGGCAATCCGGAGAATCCGCTGCGTAAGGGCATTCCAGCGCTGCGCATTACTGAGTCAGAGGCAGAGGCTTGTTCGCCGATCCTGCTGGTGCGACCACACGTGCCGCCGACGCTGGT
>CAISIP010000669.1 GCA_903885415.1 uncultured beta proteobacterium | reverse complement strand
GGGTCAGCGCAGGGCCGCCGGTTCAGACCACGGTTCGTGGGCGCGGCGTATGTCGGGTGCGCCCGGCGTGCGAGCCGGCCCGGGCGGCGTCTGCAAGCAAGCGATGGGCTGGGTGCCCGGGCAATCAGGGAGACAAAATGGGTGAGCAATTGACAGCCGGCGAGGTTTGCACCCGCAGCGTGACCGTGGCCTTTAGGAGCACGACTTTGGGTGGGGCGGCGCGCCCGATGCGGGACAACAATGCAGGCTGTCTGGTGGTCGTCGATGAAGTGCAAGGCCTGCGCATCGTCGTGGGGCTGCTTACCGATCGCGACATCGTTACCGACATCATTGCCGCCGAAGTGAACCCCGACACCCTGCGCGTCGAAGATGTCATGACCACCGAACTGGTTACCGCACGCGAAACCGATTCGCTGATCGATCTGCTGCGCAGCATGCGGCGCAAGGCCGTTCGACGGATTCCGGTTGTCGGCGCCCGGGCCGAGTTGGTGGGTCTGGTGACACTGGACGATCTGCTCGATATCGTGTCTGAGGAACTGGTTTTGCTAGTAGGCGCCATCGACAGTCAGAGCCAGCGCGAACGCCCAATGCGCCGCCTTGCGCGCTGAGGTCGCGCCGCAACCGTGCCCGGTGCAGCCGCACGCAGGCGCTACCATCGGCCATGAAAAAAACATTCCAACTCGCCGTAGAGGGAAAGAATCCGGACCGGGTTCTGGAGGCGGTCAAGCACGAGATCCGCAAATACATCAAGCGCGAGCGCCGTCGCGTTCTGCCCGAAGGCGCCGACTACTGGGACTTCGATTGCCGCTTTGGAGTCGGGCCTGAGGACGCGCAGGTGGTTCACTTGTCTGCGATCACCGGACTGGTTGACGACGTCGCCCGGCAGGCAAGCCGATCCTTTTACATGGAGATTCTGGCCAAGCCGGGCCACCGCAGCGCGCGGCCGCCGATTCCCGCCGAAGCGGCAGGCGAGGCGGGCGCGGACGCGGCCTAAGTATCCGGCGCGGCCCGCGCCACGGACGCGCGCAGCTTGTCCTTCTTGCTTGGCCGCTTGCCCTTGACGCCGCCGGTACCGGGCACCGGGGCGAGATCGACCACCGTCGCACTATCCACGGGTTCGAACCCCGCGATCTCTTCGCGCGCCAGGTTCAGCCGCTGGCGTTTCTCGATCAGGCGAAAGTGCGCCTCGGTCTGGGCGCTGACAAAGCTCACCGCTAGCCCCGGCTGCGCGGCGCGGCCGGTGCGGCCGATGCGGTGCACATAGTCGACCGCCGATCGCGGCAGGTCGTAGTTCAGCACCACGGGCAGCCGGTCGATATCAATGCCCCGCGCGGCGAGGTCCGTAGTTACCACGATGTCCCACTGGCCGTTGCCGAACTCTTCGAGTACCTGCTTGCGTGCACCCTGACTCAGCGCGCCGTGAAATGGGGTGGCGAACAAGCCGGCCTTGTACAGCTTCCAGGCCACATGCTGGGCGGCATACTGGGTTGCGACAAACACCAGCACCCGGTCCCATCCCTCTTGCTTGAGTAGGTGGCGCAGCAACTCGGTTCGCCTGCTGGCGTCGACCCGGATCGCACGCTGCACGATGTCTGCGCCACCGGCCAGGCTGGGCGCAAGCTCGAGCCGCAGCGGGTCGTGCAGCAAACTGCTTGCAAGGGCGGCCACGTCCGGCGCGAAAGTGGCCGAGAAGAACAGGCTTTGCCGCCTTGGCGGCAGCAGCGCCAGAATGCGTCCCAGTTCCTCGGAAAAGCCCAGATCGAGAAGCCGGTCGGCCTCGTCGAGCACCAGCATCCGCACCGCAGACAGCGTCAGCGCGTGATGGGCCACCAGATCCAGCAGCCGCCCCGGCGTAGCAACCACGATATCGGCTCCGCCGCGCAGTCCCATCATCTGCGGGTTGACCGATACGCCGCCGAACAGGGCGGCGATTTTGGGGGGGCGGGGCAGGTACTGCGACAGGCCGCGCAGTACCTCGGTCACCTGCACGGCCAGTTCGCGGGTTGGGACCAGGACCAGCGCCTGGGTCGGTCGGGGAGCGTACTGCTTGCCGGCCAGCCCTTGCAGTACCGGCAAAGCGAAGGCAACGGTCTTTCCCGATCCTGTTTGCGCCACAGCGAGCAGATCGGATCCGGCGATGGCCGCGGGTATGGCGCGGGACTGGATTGGCGTCGGGGCGGAAAAGCCCAGCCCGGCCACAGCGCGAATGAGTTCGGGGGAAAGTCCGAGGGAGGAAAATGGCATGCGGGGTCCGGTCGGCGAGTGTAACGGTGCTGTCGCAGGGTTCGTGTTGGCGCACGCCGATGGATGGGTCGAAGAACCCCTAGAATGCGGTGGGTTGCCGGGCCGTCGTCGGCGCGCCAACCGGTGCCTCACCTGACGAATCATGGGGCCACCTACCCCCCCGCCCTTGCGGTACGCGCCGCCTGCGGCCCCAGCGAATGACCCACTATGTCCGCCGTCTGCGCGATTGATTTCGGAACTTCCAACTCAGCCATTGCACTTCCCCGCGACGAGGGCGTGCAACTGGTCGATCTCGAGGC
>CAISIP010000668.1 GCA_903885415.1 uncultured beta proteobacterium | reverse complement strand
GCCGGCCGCCTGCTCGGCGTCGAGCGCGTGCAACTGCTCGCGCAGTATCTGCAGGTTGGCGCGCCGCGCGTCCACCGCTACGGCCTCCGCCGCCGGCGGGCGCCGGCGCAGCAGCGTGGGAAGCAGCAACCCGATCGCCAGCGCGGTCAGCGCGGCGAAACTCAGCAAGAACAACGTCATAGGGAAGCCTTTGTGCTGCGGTCAGCGCTTTGCGCTGGCTCGCCGGCATCGGCCTCCAGCAGCATCGCGCGCGCGCTGCGCCTGCTCCTCGCTCCAGGCGGGCGCAACGGCGGCGCGGCGCCGGCGGCGGATATTGAAGGCCAGTACCACCGCCGCAATCAGCAGCAAGGCGAAGGGGCCGAGCCACAGCAGCAGCGTGCTGGCGCTCAGGCGCGGCCGGTACAGCACGAAGTCGCCATAGCGCGCCGACATGAAATCCAGAATTTCCTGCTGCGACTGTCCGGCCCGCAGCTTGACCCGGATCTGCTTGCGCAGGTCCACCGCCAGATCGGCCTGCGAGGCGGCGATGGTCTCGTTCTGGCACACCAGGCAGCGCAGCTCCTCGGCAACGGCCATCACCCGCGCCTCCAATGCCGGGTCGTCGGACCCGGGCACCGCGTCGCGGGCCGGTACGGCGCCACAAGCCAGCGCGAGCGCCGCCGCCATCAGCGCGAGCCGCAGCCGCTCAAGCACCGGCAACCCCCACCGAGAGCGCGGCGGCCGGCGCCTGGCCGGCGCCGAGCTTGCGCACCAGCGGCAGTATCTCGTCGCGCAGCACCTCGGGCGTGACCGGGCCGATCTGCTTCATCCGG
This sequence comes from uncultured beta proteobacterium, assembly GCA_903885415.1. GTDB lineage: Bacteria > Pseudomonadota > Gammaproteobacteria > Burkholderiales > Burkholderiaceae_C > CAISIP01. The sequence goes on along the minus strand of CAISIP010000668.1, from coordinate 4,349 downwards.
ATCACGCCCTGCTTGTCGATCACAAAGGTCTCGGGAACGCCGTAGACGCCAAAGTCGATGCCGACCAGGCCCTCGGTGTCCGACAGCGACCGGGTGTAGGGGTTGCCGAAGCGCTCCAGCCAGCGCATCGCGTCCTCGCGCTTGTCCTTGTAGTTGAGCCCGTAGATCGGCACCGCGCCGGTCTTGGAGAACTCGACCAGCAGCGGGTGCTCGGCCCGGCAGGCGACGCACCAGGAGGCCCAGACGTTGAGGATCCAGACCTGCCCGCGCAGGTCCTGCGCGGCGAGCAGCGTCTGCGGTGCGTCGAGCACCGGCAGGCTGAACGCCGGCGCCGGCTTGTTGATCAGCGGCGAGGGGATCTCGTGCGGCTTGAGCGACAGGCCGCGCACCAGGAAGACCAGCAACACGGCAAAAACCGCCAGCGGTATCAGCGCCTTTTTCACTGCGCGCGCGCCTTCGCAGCCAGCCCCGGCGGCATCGGTGGCGGCGCTGCGTCCGGCGCCGGCGCTGCGGGCCGCGCAGCCGCCACCCGGACACGGCGGTAGCGCCGGTCGAGCACGGCGAGCAGGCCGCCCAGGGCCATCAGCACGCAGCCGATCCAGATCCAGTTGACGAAGGGCTTGTGGTGCACCCGCACGCTCCAGGCGGTGTCGCTGACCGGGTCGCCGAGCGCGACGTAGAGGTCGCGGCCGATGCCGCGGTCGATCGCCACCTCGGTCATCGGCATGCGGCTGACGTTGTAGATCCGGCGCTCGGGCGTGAGCGTCGTGAACGCAAGGCCGTCGCGGCTGGCGCTCAGCGTGGCGCGCGAGGCGACATAGTTCGGCCCCTTGACCTGCGCCAGCGCGTCGAGCCGGACCGTGTAGCCGGCGACGGTGGTCGTGTCGCCGATCTCCATGCGCACGTCCTTCTCGCTCTGAAAGCCGCTGACGGCGGTGACGCCGACGATGAACACCGAGACGCCAAAATGCGCCAGCAGCATGCCGTAGTAGCTTCCCGGCTGCGCGGCCAGCCGCGCCACCAGGCCCGGCGCCGGATGCTCGCGCAGCCGCAGCAGCAGGTTGAGCACGGCGGTGCTGCCGACCCAGGCGGCGAGCGCAAGGCCCAGGCCGATCATCGGCGTCCAGCGCCCGAGCGCGAAGAAGGCGACGACGGCGCTGGCGGCACTCACCGCGATCGCCCAGCGCAGCCGGCGCGCCAGATCGGGAATGCTGGCCTGGCGCCAGCGCGCCATCGGCCCCACGCCCATCAGGAACAGCGCCGGCGCCATCAGCGGAACGAACACCGCGTCAAAATACGGCGGCCCCACCGACAGCTTGCCCATCCCCATCGCGTCGATCACCAGCGGGTACAGCGTCCCGAGCAGCACCGCCGCGGCGGCGACCACCAGCAGCACATTGTTGGCCAGCAGCATCGACTCGCGCGACACCGGCTCGAAGCTGCCGCCCAGCCCGACCTTGGGCGCGCGCAGCGCGAACAGCGCCAGCGAGCCGCCGATCACCACCGTCAGGAAGGCCAGGATGAAGATGCCGCGTGACGGGTCGCTGGCAAAGGCATGGACCGAGCTCAGCACGCCCGAGCGCACGATGAAGGTGCCCAGCAGCGACAGCGAAAAGGTGATGATCGCCAGCAGCGCGGTCCACATCTTGAAGCCGCCGCGCTTCTCGGTCACCGACAGCGAGTGGATCAGCGCGGTGCCCACCAGCCAGGGCATGAAGGACGCGTTTTCCACCGGGTCCCAGAACCACCAGCCGCCCCAGCCCAGCTCGTAGTAGGCCCAGAAGCTGCCCAGCGCGATGCCGCAGGTCAGGAAGCACCAGGCCACCGTGGTCCAGGGCCGCGACCAGCGCGCCCATGCGGCGTCGAGCCGTCCCGACAGCAGCGCCGAGACCGCAAAAGCGAAGGCCACCACAAAGCCCACATAGCCCATATAGAGCATCGGCGGATGGATCACCATGCCCGCGTCCTGCAGCAGCGGGTTGAGGTCCTTGCCGTCGGGCGGCGCCGGGAACAGGCGCTCGAAGGGATTGGAGGTGAACAGCGTAAACAGTATGAAGCCGCAGCTGATCAGGCCCATCACGCCGAGCACCCGCGCCACGGTCTGCTCGTCGAGTTGCTTGGAGAAGATCGACACCGCCAGCGTCCACAGCGACAGGATCAGCGCCCACAGCAGGATCGAGCCCTCGTGGTTGCCCCACACCGCGGTGACCCGGTAGATCAGCGGCAGCGTCGAATTCGAATGGTTGGCCGCCAGTGCGACCGAGAAGTCGTTGGTGACGAAGGCGTGTGTGAGGCAGCCGTAGGCGATGGCGAGGAACAGGAACTGCCCGCGCGCCGAGGGCCGCGCCAGCCCCATCCAGGCCGCGTTGCCGGTGTGCGCACCCACCAGCGGCAGCACGCTTTGCGCCAGCGCCATGGCCAGCGCGAGGATGAGGGCGGCGTGGCCGAGTTCGTAGATCACGGTTTGCTTTCAGTAGGGTTGGCTGCGCCGGCCGGTCCGGGATCGGACAGGCTGGGCATCGACTGCTGCGCGCCGGGCCGGGCGTTTTTCAGCGCCTGTGCGGCTTCGGGCGGCATGTAGTTTTCATCGTGCTTGGCCAGCACCTGATCGGCGCGAAAGACGCCGTCGGCGTCGAGCCGTCCCTGCGCCACCACGCCCTTGCCCTCCTTGAACAGGTCGGGCAGCAAGCCGGTGTAGCTGACCGGTATGCGGTGCGCCAGGTCGGTGACGATAAAGCGCACGCTCAGGCCCTGCGGCTCGCGCTGCAGGCTGCCCTGCTCGACCAGGCCGCCGATGCGAAAGCTGCGCGCGCGCGGTGCCTCGTTGGCCGCCACCTGGGTCGGGCTGAAGAAGAACACCAGGTTGCTCTGGAAGGCGTTGAGCACCAGCGCGCTGGCAATGCCGAGCGCGGCGAGCCCGGCGACGATGGCCAGCGCGCGCTTGCTGCGGGGCTTCATGCGCCGGCCTCCGGGGTCAGCGCCGGGGCCGCGTCCTCGTCGGTCTGCGCCAGCGCGCGCCGGCGCTGCGCTATCAGGGCGAGTTCGAGCGCGATCACCAGCGCGCACATGCCAAAGGAGCCCCACACATACAGGCCGTAGCCGCCCATGGACAAAAACTGCTCCAGGCTGCTGGCGTTCATGCCGCCTGCCCCAGGCCGTTGGCCCATGCCGCGTGGCGTTCGCGCTCCAGAATGATGACCCGCAGGCGCGCCAGCGCCACCGCGATGCAGTACATCCAGCAGGCCAGCGCCATCACCAGCATGCCCAGCAGCATCGGCGTCGCCATGCTCGGCGCCTTCGTCACGCTGACCGATGCGCCCTGGTGCAGCGTGTTCCACCACTTGACCGAGAAATAGATGATCGGCACGTTGACCACGCCCACCAGCGCCAGCAGCGCCGCCGAGCGGTCGGCGCGCCGGTCGTCGTCGATCGCGGCGTGCAGCGCCATGTAACCGATATAGAGAAACAGCAGCACCAGCTCCGAGGTCAGCCGCGCGTCCCAGACCCACCAGGCGCCCCAGGTCGGCTTGCCCCACAGCGCGCCGGTCCACAGCGCGAGAAAGGTCATCCAGGCGCCGGTGGGCGCGAGCGCGCAGGCGAGCATCGACGACAGGCGCGAATTAAAAATCAGCCCGACGCCGGCCCAAAAAGCCATCGCCGTATAGACCACCATCGACATCCAGGAGGCGGGCACATGGACAAAGATGATCCGGTAGGCCTCGCCCTGCTGCGCGTCGACCGGCGCGACCCAGAGCCCCAGCCACAGGCCGACGGCCAGCAGCAGCAGCGCGGCGCCCGAGAACCACGGCAGCATGGCACCGGCCAGCGGGTAGAAGCTCTGCGGGGCGGCGTATTTGAACCAGTTGATGCGGTCGGTCTGCATGGCGCGGATGGTGGGAACCCTTGAATTTAACCGATGCACCGCGCCCCTGCCGAGGCCGCAGCCTGATGCCACATGCCCGGGCGGGGCACGGGCGCTACTTGCCCATTGCCTTGGGAAGCCGCAGCACCGAGTTGGACCCCAGGCTGGGCGTCGGGTTGACCGGGCCGGCCGGAGCAATCGGGCCGACGGCCGAGCTGCTGCCGCCAAGGTGCGCCACCACCGCCTGGTCGAGCGCCCGTACCTTGGGCTCGATCACGCTGCGCATATCGGCGTCGAGCTTCTCGGCCAGCGCCTTCTCGATCGACGGGCCGAGCTGCTCGAACTTGCGGCTCACCGGCGACTCGAGCATCTCCAGCACAGCGACCAGCTGCCTGAGCTCGTCCTCGCTGAACTTTTCCTCGAGCAGCGGCCCGATGGTCGCCGGCGCGATCTTGATGGCGCGCTCGCGCACCAGCGGCACCGCGTC
>CAISIP010000667.1 GCA_903885415.1 uncultured beta proteobacterium | reverse complement strand
CCGCTTTGGAACCGCGACCATATCGACCATATCCAGATCACCGTGGCTGAAACCGTGGGCGTGGAAAGCCGCGCCGGGTTTTACGAGGGCACCGGCGCCATGCGTGACATGGTCCCGAACCATGTGTTCCAACTGCTGGCCCTGACCGCGATGGAGCCGCCGACGTCCTTCGCCGCCGACGCTGTTCGCAGCGAAAAAACCAAGGTACTCAACGCGGTGCACCGGGTCAACGCGGCGAGCGACAGTGTTCGCGGCCAGTACACGGTCGGGCAGCGTGACGGGAAATTGCTGCGCGGCTACCGCGAGGAAGACGGTGTCGCGGCGACGAGTACGACCGAGACCTATGTCGCCATGAAACTCGGCGTCGACAACTGGCGCTGGTCAGGGGTTCCGTTCTACCTGCGAACCGGCAAGGCGATGGCCAAGCGCAGTAGCGAGATCGTGATCCAGTTCAAACGTCCGCCGCTGTCGCTGTTTCGCGATACCGCCACCGAGGCGCTGACGCCCAACGCGCTGGTGCTCAAACTGCAGCCCGACGAGGGCGCCGCGCTGATGTTCGGCGCGAAAATTCCCGGGCCGACCATTTCGATCGGCCAGGTCCACATGGATTTTCATTACAAGGACTATTTCCAGAACGCACCGAGTACCGGCTACGAGACGCTGATTTACGACTGCATGATCGGAGACGCCACGCTGTTCCAGCGCGCTGACAACGTGATCGCCGGATGGCAGATCGTCCAGCCGATACTCGATTACTGGGCCAATGACCCCGCCGCACCGCTGACGCAATACGCGGCCGGATCCGAAGGGTCGCCCGAGGCCAGCGTCCTGTTGCAGTCGGCGGGGCGGAGTTGGAAATCACTGCTGTAAGGCGCTCCGGCAGCGCATGGTTGGCACCATGAAAATAGCTTTTAAGTAAGGAAAAACACGATGGAAGCGCATGAATCATCCGAGCTCATAGAGCAAGGAGAGCACGGGATCGATAAAAACAAAAACCGCACTGCGCTGACGATCTCGGTGCTGGCGATGGTGCTGGCCATCTCGAGCCTAGGTGGGTCCAATGCGGCTAAGGAAGCGACGCAGGAGAACATACTGGCTGCCAATGCTTATGCCTTCTACCAGGCCAAGGCGATACGTCAAACCTCGCTGAAGATCGCTGCTACCGATCTGGAGTTGCAGCTGCTGCGCGACGCCGCCATGCCGGCTGCTGCGAAGGAAGCCTTCCAGAAAAAGATCGACGAGTACAAGAAGACGGCAGACCGCTACGAGTCCGAGCCCGAGACCAAGGAAGGCAAGAAGGAATTGCTAGCACGCGCCAAGGCGCATGAAGCATCGCGCGACCATGCGCTGCGCCAAGATCCCTGGTTCGACTACGGCGAGGGCATGCTGCAGATCGCGATTGTCCTGCTGTCGGTGTCGATCATTGGCTCCATACCGGCGCTGTTTCTGGCGGGCAGCGTGCTCGGCGCTTTGGGACTGCTGTCGACCATCAACGGGTTCTTGCTGCTGGTCTGAGCCAAGACGCCGCGCGCCGCTGCAGCGCGATCTAGGCGTGGGTGTCTACATGGCGGCCGCGCGTCGCGTCGTGGCTCTTGGCAACGGCCGGCGTCTTGACCAGCTGCACTTTGGGTGCATGCGTCTCGCGCACCCTGCTCTGGGCCGGCTCGTGGTGGCTTACTTTGGGTGCTGGCGGGGGTGCGGACGGTCTAACGGCGGAAACGCCCATGGTGTGCTCCGGACTTGGATTTGTGGCTGATTCTAAGCGCGCATATTCCGTGGCGTCTGGCTCGGCAGACAGGCGCCCTCAGCTGCCGCTTTGCACATAGGCCCACAGCGGGTGTGCTTCGGGGAAGTTGGATCAGAGCTGGCGCACCTGCCAGGACCGGCAAGTTACAATGCCGTCCACGCGCGATCGGCCGTTCCGGACAGCGGGCGCCCACCGGCGCGGTTGCGCAACGGGCCTGCTGCCCGGTCTGCAACATTGCGCAGCGGCCAGCAAGCTATCGGCTGCTTTTCTGGCCCAAAGGAAACCCCACCATGAGCAGCAAAAAGCCCGATGCCAAGCGCCAGGCCGAGCGGGTGATTAAAAAGTACCCGAATCGGCGCCTTTACGACACCAGCAGTTCGTCGTACATCACGCTCGCTGAAGTCAAGCGCCTGGTGATGGAATGCGAGCAGTTCGTGGTCTGCGACGCCAAGACCGGCGAGGACCTTAGCCGCAGCATCCTGATGCAGATTATCCTGGAGGAGGAGGCCAACGGATCGCCGATGTTCACCGCTCCGGTGCTGTCGAACATCATCCGTTTTTATGGCCATGCGATGCAGGGGGTGATGGGCGACTATCTGGAAAAAAACATCCAGTCGCTGATGCAGGTGCAGTCCAAGCTCGGCGAACAGTCCAAGGTGTTGACGCCCGAGATGTGGACCCAGTTCATGGGCCTGCAGGCACCGTTGATGCAGGGCGTGATGGGCAGCAGCATCGAGCAGTCCAAAGCCCTGCTCGAACAGTTTCAGGAACAGATGGCCAAGCAGACCGAGCAGATGCTCGGTAGCTTCGGCCTCAAGCGCTAGCCCGGCGCCTGCTAAGCACCGCCATGAACGACACCTTGCAAGCAGAGGCCTCGGAGGCCAGAGTCAGCGCGCCCCGGGTTGGATTTGTCAGCCTGGGGTGCCCGAAAGCGCTGACCGATTCCGAACTGATCCTGACGCGGCTCAGCGCCGAGGGGTACCAGACTTCCAAGACGCTCGCGGGCGCCGATTTGGTGATCGTCAATACTTGCGGCTTCATCGACGACGCAGTCCGGGAAAGTCTGGACGCCATTGGCGAGGCACTGGCCGAAAATGGACGCGTCATCGTTACCGGATGCCTGGGTGCGAAAGCCGGTGCCGACGGCGCCAACCTGGTGCGCCAGATGCATCCCAAGGTGCTGGCCGTCACCGGGCCGCACGCGACGCAGGAGGTGATGGATGCGGTGCATGCGAATCTGCCAAAGCCCCATGATCCCTTTGTCGACTTGGTTCCGAATTCCTTCGGCGTTGCCGGGATCAAGCTCACGCCGCGCCACTACGCCTATCTCAAGATCAGCGAGGGCTGCAACCACCGCTGCACCTTTTGCATCATTCCTTCGATGCGCGGCGACCTGGTGTCGCGCCCGATCGGCGACGTACTGACGGAGGCGCGCGCGCTGTTCGAAGGCGGCGTCAAGGAGTTGCTGGTTGTGAGTCAGGACACATCGGCCTACGGCGTGGACCTCAAATACCGCATTGGTTTTTGGGATGGCAAGCCGGTCAGGACACGGATGTTTGAACTGGCGCAGGCGCTGGGCGAAATAGCCCAACCATATGGGGCCTGGGTGCGCTTGCACTATGTCTATCCCTATCCATCGGTCGACGAGGTGATCGGTTTGATGGCCACCGGAATGGTGTTGCCCTATCTGGATATTCCGCTGCAGCACAGCCATCCGGAGGTGCTCAAGCGGATGAAGCGCCCGGCCAGCGGCGAGAAGAACCTGGAGCGCATTTTGCAGTGGCGCGCGCAGTGCCCGGAGATCGTCGTTCGAAGTACCTTTATCGCGGGGTTTCCCGGTGAAACCGAGGCTGAATTCGAACACCTGCTCGCGTTCATGCAGGAGGCCCAAATAGACCGCGCGGGTTGTTTTGCCTATAGTCCGGTGCAGGGCGCGGCGGCCAACGACATACCCGGCATGCTGAGCGCCGAATTGCGCGAAGAGCGACGTGCCCGATTCATGGCGGTGGCCGAGCGGGTTTCAGCGCAGCGCCTGCAGCGTCGTGTCGGCGCGACCATGCAGGTATTGGTCGATGCGGCGCCGGCGCAGGGCCGGCGTGGCGGCGTCGGTCGCAGCTATGCCGACGCGCCCGAGATCGACGGTACCGTGCAGTTACTGGCACCGCAAAAAATCAGCAAAACCCTCAAGGTCGGTGAATTCACCCGCGCACGCATCGTGTCCACGCAGGGCCACGATCTTGTCGCATTGCCGATCTGAGCCACCCCACCCAAGGGGTAGAACGACGCCGGCGCAGGCACGTTGTGGCTCACCTCGGGATTTCTTGATCAAGCGAGTTCCGGAATTCTTCCAGACGCGCGTGCTAAAGCGCCCCGTCCCCAAAAGCTAGGAAGCTCTTGTATCGGGAGTGGGCGTGGAGCACCTGACGGGCGTGTTTGATCGGGCAAAAGTATTGCTCGGTGCGCGCCACGATTTCGGCGGTGTAGGCCAATAGTCCACTCCCGTAGGAGCAGTAGGTGCAGTGAAAGCGCTCGACGATGTTGAGGTAGCCCAAATGCTTGCGATCGTCGACAAGATAGTCCACGCGGCGCACCTTCGCGATGCGATAAATCGGGAAGCACAGCGTCTGGTAGAGGGTTACGCTCAGGTCCAGCAGCAGCATTGAAATGATCATGCTGTAAATGATCGGGCCGGTTCAGCATTCAACTTTTCACATCAAAAGTCGATGTACGAGGCGATAGCTTCCATTTTTCGACTCTTTGCAAAGGACAGCATCATGGGACCGCAAACGATCGGCGCATCGACGCACCATGCCCAGGACGCCGATTGGCATCGAAGTCAGCAAGGCGTAAAAGAACTCTTCATGGCGATACATGATGGCGACGCTGCCAGTGCCCAGCGGGCGCACGCATGGGTGGCCAAGGGGCCTGGCGATATCAACGGAAATAGCCCGATGGCACAGATCGTGGCAGCGCTGGGAACGGGCGACCTGGCAGCAGCCCAGCGACTCGCGCAGTCGCTGCAAATGAACCGTGACGGAAGCATCCAGGTCGGCACCCAAGCTGCGCGGCCCTCGTTGTGGTCGTCGCTGCACAGCCAGGGCTCGCAAGTCGACGCTGTAGCCTGAGGACCGCGAGAGAAGGTGGGTGTTGGTGCCGACGCCGATTTTCCCCATCAAAATTTTCTCGGTAGCCATACATGATGTCTGCACCGGATAGATTCGCATCAATCCGGCATTGGTAGCTCCATCGCCAAAGGCGGCACCCGCCATCTGCAAAAGCAATGTGCTGCGCCGCTTCCTGGCTGGCCCAACTCTCCCGGTAGTCAATCTGACTTGGGCGCTCGGCGACAATCGCAATGACCGGGTGCTGATGCGCCTTTGCGAGCGCGCCTTTGTCATTGACCCCAAGGCCACTATTGATTGCGAGTGGGCCGTACTTCACGACGATTGCTTCATTCGGGGGATCGCTAGACCTGCTGCCAATCACGAGTTCGTCGCGCAAGCTTGATCGCACCATTTTTACTGTTGCCTGAACCAAAATCTTCTCAACATGCTGACCGCACTCATCATCATCTTCGTCATTTCCTACGCCGCCATCGCATTGGAGCATCCCCTCAAAATCAACAAATCAGGCTCGGCGCTGGTTGGCGCGGGCCT
>CAISIP010000666.1 GCA_903885415.1 uncultured beta proteobacterium | reverse complement strand
CTGCGGTCGTGCTGGGCTGGACCCTGCTCGGGGGTCTCGATCTACTCAACGCCGAGCTGCTGCGCCTGATGGAGCCTGGAATGGGGCAGCAACTCGCCTTGGTGCTGGGCTTCGTGCTGATCGGCTCGCTGATTGAGTTGCCGCTGGCCGGCTACCAGACCTTCGGACTCGAAGAGCGTTTTGGGTTCAACAAGACCAGTTTCAAGCTATGGCTTGTCGACCTGCTGAAGTCAGCATTGATAGGCACATTGATCGGCGTCCCGCTGGCGGCCCTGATCCTATGGCTAATGGGTGCTGCGGGCCCACTTTGGTGGCTATGGGCTTGGTGCGCCTGGATGGGGTTGAACCTTCTCTTGCTGATGGTCTACCCGAGCTTCATCGCTCCGCTGTTCAACAAGTTCAAGCCGATCGACGACGAGGACCTGCGGGCGCGCGTCAATGCGCTGATGCAGCGCTGCGGCTTTGCCGCCAAAGGGCTTTTTGTGATGGATGGCAGCAAACGCAGCGCGCACGCCAACGCCTATTTCACCGGTTTCGGTGCCGCCAAGCGCGTGGTGTTCTACGACACGTTGCTCGCCCGCCTGTCGCCGGGAGAGGTCGACGCAGTGATAGCGCACGAACTGGGGCACTTCAAGCACAAGCATATCGTCAAGCGCATGGCAAGCATGGCCGCCCTGAGCCTTGCCGGCTTCATCCTGCTGGGTTGGCTGTCGACCCAGTCCTGGTTCTACACCGCGCTGGGCGTGCGACCCCAGCTGCTGGCCGGCGCGCCCAATGACGCGCTCGCGCTGCTGTTGTTCATGCTGGTGCTGCCGGTCTTCGGCACCTTCTTGGGGCCGCTATTTGCGCAAATTTCACGCCGCCACGAGTTCGAGGCCGACGCCTATGCGGTCGCGCAGACCAGCAGTGCCGATCTGTCGGCGGCACTGCTCAAGCTCTATGAGGACAACGCGTCGACGCTGACGCCCGACCCGGTCTATGTGGCATTCCACTACTCGCACCCGCCAGCCAGCGAACGGCTTGAGCGGATGGCTTCCGGCGTGCCGGCCTGACGGACAAAATGCGCAAGCAGCCAGACCGATCGACCAGCATGCGACGGGCCTTGACGGCGACCGAAATCGTCAGCGCGCTGGCCCGCCTGGACAACTGGACATTGAGCGGCGAAGGGTCGGCGACGGCGATCGAAAAGCATTTTGAATTTTCGAACTATTACGAGACTATGGCCTTCGTGAACGCGGTGGCCTTCGCCTCCCATGGGTCAGACCACCATCCGGACCTGTTGGTCTCCTACAAGCGATGCGTGGTGCGCTTCAACACCCATGATGTCGGCGGTATCACCGGCACCGACGTTGCGTGCGCCGCTGCCGTCGACGCCTTGCTGCCATGCGAGTCGAGCTGAAAGCCGGGCCTTGAACGAGTACGCCACGCAGCAAAGCGGGCTCATCGTTGCCAACTACGGACGCCATTTTCTGGTCGAGTCGCCATCCGGAGAACGGCGTATCTGCCATTCCCGCGGAAAGAAAAGCGAAGGTGTGGTGGGCGACCGGGTTCTTTGGCAAGCATCGCGCGACGAAGGCACCATCGAGAAAATTGAACCGCGGCGCAACCTGTTTTATCGACGCGACGAAATCCGGACCAAGTCCTTCGCCGCCAACCTGGACCTGGTACTGGTGCTGATCGCCGCTGAGCCGGCCTTTTCCAGCAACCAGCTGTCGCGCGCGCTGATCGCCGCCGAGGCCGAGCAGATCAGGCCGATCATTGCACTCAACAAGAGCGACCTGGGCAATCCGTTTGCGCGCGCATGGGACTGGCTGGCGCCTTACCGCGCCATGGATTACACCGTGATGCCGCTGTCGCTTCGCCACGCAGCCGGTCCGGACAAGGAGCGTTTGCTGGAACACCTGCAGGGCAAGACAACACTGGTTCTCGGTCCGTCGGGCGCTGGCAAGAGCACCATGATCAACCTGCTGGCGCAAGGCGCTTCGGCGCAAACCGGCGAGATATCCCAAGCACTGCGCGCGGGAAAACATACAACCACCAGCACCACCTGGTACTGGGTCGACGACGCCAAATCGGGCGCCTTGATTGACTCGCCCGGGTTCCAGGAATTCGGGCTGCGCCACATCGATCCGATGCGGTTGGCAAGCTATATGCCGGACCTGAGGCGACACACCGGAAACTGTCGCTTTTACAACTGCACGCACCTCCACGAACCCGGCTGCGGCGTGCTAGCCGCGGCATCGCCGGCGTTCGGCCCATCCGGCGTCAACCCGGACCGGTACCGGATTTATACAGAGTTGTTCGCCGAGTTGTCGCAGTCGAGCTACTGAGCCGCACCGCAGGCGATCAGCCGAGCAGCCGCGCCAGCGTCAGCAACGCCAGTAAAACCATCCACATGACGACCGTTCGCCAGACCAAGCCAACAATGATGCGCAGATGACCCACCTCGGGCGTCTGGCCCGGTGGTACCAGTGCCGTCGGCGTCGCTGCGCCGTCGGGCTGCGTGTCGTCCGCGTCGCCAGCGGGGGCGATGGACGCGCCGGGCCCGATGCGCAAGCCAACCGCGCCGGCGGTGGCGGCGAGAATCACGCCGTCGCTGTCGCCGGGCCCTCGCTGCTCGTAGTCGTGCCAGCCCTCGATCGCCGCTTCAAAGCTTCCGACGACAGCAAAGGCAATCGCCGTGATGCGCGCGGGCAGCCAGTCCAGCAACTGCCAGGCGCGGGTGGCGGCGTCCTGAAGCGTGCTGCTGACCGGCTGCGACATCGACCGGTCTTTGTGCATCCAGTAGCGCGGGGCGAACTCGCCCAGACGGTACAGCACGGCGCCAGCTGGCCCGAACCCAAACGCCGCGAGGACGGAGAACCAGACCAGCACGCCGAAAACATGGCGGTGCGCGGCGATCACCGAATGCTCCACTACCTGCCGGACGATTTCGCTTCGCGGCAGTCCGCTCGCATCCGATTGCTGCCAGTCCGCCAGCAACTGGCGTGCACGCGCCTCGTCTGCGCCCTCGAGCGCATCGCGAATTTCGGTGAAATGGTGGCTGAACTGGCGAAATCCGAGCGTGGCGTAAAGGACCGCGATATTCCAGACCACGGCGGCAGCCCAGCCCAGCGTAACGACCAGCAGCCAGTGCAGGGCCAGCGCGAGCAGCGACGGCACCAGCACCGAAGCGGCCCAGGCCAGCCAGGCCTGCTGGGGCTGGCCCGCGTCAACCGCGCGCGCAACCATCCGCACCCAGGCACGCATGCCGGCGTGAATCGGGTTGCCCCGTGGCAGCGGCCGCGCCTGCTCCAGCAGCAGCGCGACAAGGATGGCTATGAAGCTCATGACCGGATGATAATGGGCTTGCCTGCCAGGATCCGTTGCCTCGCTGGACAAAGCCCCGGAAATCTTCAGGCCGAAAGAAAGCGGTAAAAGTTGCGCAGCATGGCCGCAGTCGCGCCCCAGATGAATCGTTCGGTGGCACCGTCCTGGTAGGGCATGGAAAGCCATTCGCGCCGCAAACCCTCGCGCTCCATCATGTGGCGCCGGTGATTGGCCGGGTTCATCAGGAACTCAAGTGGAACCTCGAATACTTCGTCCACTTCATCGGCGTTGCGCACCAGTGAAAAACCTTCGCGCACCAGCCCCACCACCGGCGTGATGATGAAAGCGGTGCCGGTCACGTAGACCGGCAGGCTTCCCAGAACCTGAATGAACTCGGCTTCGAGGCCGATCTCCTCGCGCGCTTCGCGCAAAGCCGTCGCCACCTGATCAGCGTCGCCAACGTCCTGCTTGCCGCCGGGAAAAGCAATCTGGCCGGAATGCGTTGACAGGTGCGCCGTACGCTGCGTGAGCAGCACGGTGGGCCGATCGCGCAGCACGATCGCGATCAGCACCGACGCCGCCATCGGCGTGCGCTGCGCGTACTTGGGTTCGACGTGAACCTCGGGTTGCCAATCCCGCACTTCCACAAAGCGCTTGCGCAAAGCCGATTCGCTCAGTGCGGGCTGGCCGACGGCTGGCAGATGCGCGTCTGTTGCCGCCACGGCAACCGCACGCGGGTCGAAATGTGGCCATGTGGACAGCGGGATCGGCGCGGCTATCGTGGGCATGTCGTCGATTGAAAAAAAGCCGCCGCGGCAAACAGCCGGGGCGGCCCCGTTCGAAGCGGGCAAGCTTACTGGGCTGCCGGCTTCCTAGCGGAGAGCTTTTCCTTGATGCGCGCCGACTTGCCGCTGCGGTCGCGCAGGTAGTACAGTTTCGCGCGGCGAACGTCGCCGCGGCGCTTGACTTCGATTCCGGCAATCAGCGGGCTGTAAGTCTGGAAGGTACGCTCCACGCCCTCCCCACTGGATATCTTGCGCACGAAGAAACCACTGTTGAGGCCCCGGTTGCGCTTGGCGATCACGACGCCTTCATAAGCCTGCACGCGCTTTCGCGTACCTTCCACTACGTTGACGCTGACGATCACGGTATCGCCGGGCG
>CAISIP010000665.1 GCA_903885415.1 uncultured beta proteobacterium | reverse complement strand
TACCGATTCACATCCACATCGCTGAACAGCCGCAAGAGGTGCAGGACTGTATTGCGCAGACGGGTCAACGGCCTATCGAATGGCTCTTGAGTCACGCGCAGTTGCACGCCCGCTGGAACCTGGTGCATGCCACCCATGCCACGCAGACGGAATTGGACGGCGTGCGCGCCAGTGGCGCCAGCATCGTCATCTGCCCGAGCACGGAGGCCAATTTGGGCGATGGTGTGTTTGACTACGGCGGCTATTGCGCGCAAGGCGGCAGCTGGTCGGTGGGTTCGGACAGCCACGTCAGCCGGGCCTGGAACGAAGAGCTGCGCCTGCTGGAATACGGCCAGCGCCTGACCCGCGGCCAACGCAATGTGGCGGCCCAAAGTGGGGCATCGAAAAGCAGCGCGGCCAATATGCTGCAAGCCCTGCTGCAAAGCGGACAGGCTGCGACTGCGCTTCCCTTAGGCGGCTTAAAAGTGGGCCAGCGGGCAGACTTTGTAGTGCTAGACGCCGTATCTCCCGCCATGTGCGGCCTACCTAGCGCCCATGTGCTGGATGCGCATGTCTTTTCCAGCCCGGGCAGCTTGCCCTTGGCGATAGCAGTTGGTGGCCGCGTGATAGCGACTCCGCTACGCGGGCGGGTGGTGCAGGATTTTGCGCACACCCTGCAAGACCTGTTAGCGCATTGAGCGCGGTCCCCGGCATGCTGGGGGTAGATCCGCTGATAAAAACAAATGCCGTTAAACAATGCGCGTCTTGTACGGCGCAGGACGGATCAACCCCAAACGCGTTGTGCCACCCGCATCATGTTGGCACCCAAGACCAGTTCCGACTCACCGGCGCTCATGCCGGTTCGCTGCAGGGCCTCGCCCAGCACCTGCCAGCTTTCGATCGACGGATAGGTGGAACGCGAGATGCCCCGGTCGTAGCCGGCAGACTTGGGCCACCAGTAGCCGGGGTCATAGTCGCCCGGCGGGTCGTCGTTGAGACCACTTTGGGGAAAGCTGATATCGAGTCCGATACCGGCGTGTTGCACGCCGACCAGGTTGGCGACATAGGCTGCGTGGCACGCCACATCGTCGGCGTCGGGCGTGCGGGTTCCGAGGAATATCGACACGCCCGATACGCAGACCACGCCGCCGGTTGCGGCGCAGGCGCGAATCTGCTCGTCCGTCACATTGCGCCCGTGCTCGACCAGCGCCAGCGGGTTCGAGTGGCTGAATATCACCGGCGCGTCGGACGCCGCCATGATGTCCAGGCTGCAACGCCGGCCGGTGTGCGAACAGTCCATCAGCACGCCGGCGGCGTTGATGGCGCCGACGATGCGCCGACCCAGCGGCGTCAGCCCCTGCGCCTCGTCGTGGCAGCCGCCGGCCACGCTGTTGTTGCGGTTGTAGGCCAGGTGCATCTGGCGCACGCCAAGATCACGGTACAGCGCCACCATCTCCGGCTGCTCGAGCAGCGGCATGGCGCCTTCGAGGTCAAAGCCGATCGCGAGCTTGCCCGCTGCGGCGGCTGCGCGAATGTCCTGCGCCGTGTCGGCCATCACATAGCGTTCAGGCTGTGCGGCGATCGTCGCGCGAAAGCCGGCGATCACCGCCATTACCTGCGACACCGGGTTCATGTCCATGCCGATGTTGATCGACACATAGTGCACGCCAGCGGCGTGAAAACGCGCTATCGGCGCAAAGTCGGCCTGCGGGTGCAGCGGCAGGCAGGCATGGGCTTCCCATCGAATCATCGCGTCTCTCCTTGTGTCGCCTCGCGGCTGAAACCCACCGAGGCCAGCATCAGCCGGCGGGTGTAATCGTCCTGCACCCGGCTCGCCGCCAGATCGGCCGCCGACAGCAGCTCCACCGTTTGTCCGCGCTGCATCACCATCAGACGCTGGCACAGGTGGGTGACCACCGCAAGGTCGTGGCTTACCATGATGAACGACAGGCCGCGCCGGTGGCGCAGCTCCTCGAGCAGGTTGAGCACCTCGGCCTGCACCGAGGCGTCGAGCGCCGAGGTCGGCTCGTCAAGCAGCAGGATCTGCGGCTCCAGAATCAAGGCGCGCGCGATCGCGATGCGCTGACGCTGTCCGCCCGAGAGCTGGTGCGGGTAGCGGAACCGGAAACCGGTGCCCAAGCCCACCTCGTCGAGCGCGCGTTCGATCCGCGCCTCGGCGTCCGCGATGGCGTGTATCGCCAGCGGCTCGGCCAGGATGCGGTCGACCGTCTGGCGCGGGTGCAGCGACGCATAGGGGTCCTGAAAGACCATTTGCACCAGACGCCGAAAAGCCTTGCTGCCGGGCAGCGGCAGGCTGGCTTCGCCAGCGCCCAGCAGTCGCACGCTGCCGCCCTGCAGCGGCGCCAGCCCGCAGATGGCGCGCAAGACGGTGGACTTGCCAGAGCCCGACTCGCCGACGATGCCGAAGCTCTCGCCAGCTGCGACGCGCAGCGTGGTGTCAGCGACGGCGATGAAGCCGTCGTAGCCCACGCGCAGATTGCGCGCCTCGATGCCAATCTGCGCCTGCGCGCTCACAGGGCCCACCCCGGTTGTCGGTCGAGCGTCGGCAGCGGGTGGCGCTGCTCGCCCAGCCGTGGCAGACAGTTCAGCAGCCCGCGCGTATACGGGTGCTTGGCGTCGGCCAGGCCGCCCGCCGCCACCTCCTCGACCACCCGGCCCGCGTACATGACCAGGATGCGGTCGCAAAAGCTCGAGACCAGACGCAGATCGTGCGAAATCAGAATCAACCCCATGCCACGCTGCAGCACCAGCGCGTCGAGGGTCGCAAGCAGCTGCAGTTGCACCGTCACGTCGAGCGCCGAGGTCGGCTCGTCGGCGATCAGCAGCTCGGGGTTGGCGATCAGCATCATCGCGATCATCGCGCGCTGCCCCATACCGCCCGATACCTCGTGCGGGTACAGCCTGTAGACGCGCTCGGGCTGGTCAATCTGAACCGCCCCCAGTGCGGCGAGGGCCTTGACGCGCGCGTCGCGGGCCGAAATACGGGTGTGGGCGCGCAGCGTCTCGACCACCTGCTCGCCGATCGTCATGACCGGGTTGAGCGAAAACTTCGGGTCCTGCAGCACCATGGCGATGCGCGCGCCGCGCAGGGCGCGCCGCTCTTGCAGGCTGCAGCGCAGCAGGTCGACGCCGTTGAATGCGAGCCGCCGCGCGCTGACGATCGCCTCGGGCGCGCTCAGCCCGAGTATGGCGCGCCCGGTCTGCGATTTACCCGAACCCGACTCGCCGACAATCCCCAGGCGCTCGCGTCCGAGCGTGAAGGAGACGCCGCGCACCGCCTCGGCCAGCCCGCCGTCGCGGCTGGGGAAGGAAATGCGCAGGTCTTCCACGACCAGCAAGGGATGCGGGCCGCTCATCGCGAGCCCTTGGGATCGAGCGCGTCGCGCAGGCCGTCGCCAAGCAGGTTGAACGCCAGGCTCACGACGAAGATGGCGGCGCCCGGCGCGGCCGCCACCCACCACTGGTCGAGCACGTACAGACGGCCGTTGGCGATCAGCGCACCCCATTCGGGCGTCGGCGGCTGCGCGCCCAGGCCCAGGAAACCCAGCCCTGCCGCGGTCAGGATGATGCCGGCCATGTCCAGCGTCACGCGGACAATGACCGACGACACGCACAGCGGCATGATGTGGCGCAGCACGATGCGCCACGGCGACGCGCCCAACAATTGCACCGCAGCGATGTAGTCGGCCTGACGAATCGTCAGTGTCTCGGCGCGCGCGATGCGGGCATAGGGCGGCCAGGACGTGATGGCGATCGCGATGACAGCGTTCTCGATGCCCGGCCCGAGCGCAGCGACGAAGGCCAGCGCCAGGATCAAGCGCGGGAAGGCCAAGAAGATGTCGGTGATGCGCATCAGCAGCGCGTCCAGCCAGCCGCCCGCATAGCCGGCAACCGTTCCCACCACCAGGCCGATCGGCGCTGCCAGCACCGCCACCAGCGCCACCACATACAGCGTGATGCGGGTGCCGTGGATCACGCGCGACAAAATGTCGCGGCCCTGGTCGTCGGTGCCGAACCAGTGCGTAGCCGAAGGCGGCAGCAGTCGGGTGCTGAGCAGGTCACCGACATAGGGCGAGTAGGGCGCCAGCCAGTCGGCCAGCGCCGCGACCAGCATCAGCGCGAGCACGAGCAGCAGGCCGAGCATCGCGAGCCGGTTGCGCGCAAAGCTGCGCCATGCGCCGTAAGCGCGCACCAGCGATGCCTGACGGCGCGACTGCGGCCGCTCCGACCGCAGCCAGTCGTGCAGGCGACTTTTGCGCGAGTCGGCACCGATCATCGGCTTCTGGTGCGCGGGTCGAGCAGCCGGTAGAGCAGGTCCGACAGCAGGTTCAGACCGATGAACACCGAGCCCACCACGATGGTGCCGCCCAGCACCGCATTCATGTCGGCGTTTTGCAGCGAGTTGGTGATGTACAGCCCGAGCCCGGGCCAGGCAAAAACCGTTTCGGTGAGTACCGAACCCTCCAGCAGGCCGGCATAGGACAGCGCGACCACCGTCACCAGCGGCACCATCGCGTTGCGCAGCGCGTGGCGCCAGATGATGCGGGTCTCGGACAGGCCCTTGGCGCGCGCCGCCACGATGTATTCCTGTCCCAGCTCATGGAGCATGAACGAACGCGTCATGCGACTGATGTAGGCGAGCGAAAAATAGCCCAGCAGCGATGCCGGCAGCACCAGATGCGACAGCACGTTACCGAAGGCCTCCCACTCGCCGGATCGCGCCGCGTCGATCAGCAGGAAGCCGGTGACGGTGGTGACCGTGTATTCGTAACTGGCGTCAATGCGGCCGGGCCCGGCGACCCAGTCGAGTCGGGCGTAAAACAGCAGCAGCCCCATCAGACCGAGCCAGAAAATCGGTACCGAATACCCTATCAGCGCCATCACCCGCACCATCTGGTCGACCAGTCCGCCGCGTCGGACGGCAGCCCAGACGCCCAAGGGAACGCCGAGTCCGGCGCCGATGACGATCCCCAGCGTGGCGAGCTCGATGGTGGCCGGGAAGGTGCGCCGGATATCCTGCATCACCGGGTTGGAGGTCAGCACCGATGTGCCGAAGTCGCCCTGCAGCACCTTGCGCAGGTAGATGGCGAACTGCTCATAGACCGGCTTGTTGAGGCCGAGTTCCTCGCGCACCCGCGCGATCACATGCTCGGGCGCCCGATCGCCGACGATCGCCAGCACCGGGTCAATCGGCATCACCCGTCCGATGAAAAAGGTGACCGCCAGCAGACCGAGGTAGGTAACCAGGATGACCAGCAGGAAACCGCCCACTGTGCCAAGCGCGCTGCGCAGGCCGATGGCGCGGCGCCCGCCCGTCTGCAGCCGGCCCAGCAAAGCCAAAGCCGTCTGAACGCCGCCGGCCTACTTCGAGACCTTGAACATATAGGTCGAGTCCGAGGTCGGGCCGATCTTCAGGCCCTGCACGTTGGACCGGAAGGCGGCCACCTCGATCTGCTGGTAGAGCATCACGAAGGGGCTGTTCTTGCGGAAGTCGGCCTGCATCTTCTCGTACATCGCCTTGCGCTTGGCGCCGTCGCGCTCGAGCACCGCAGCGTCGGCCTGCTTGGTCAGCTCCGGAATATCCCAGGCATTGCGCCATGCCAGCGGCTTGGACTTCGCGTCGTCTGCGTTGTTGGGGTTGCGCGCAAAGGTGTCGGCGTTGGTGTGCGGATCCCAGTAGTCGGCGCCCCACTGGCCAATGTACATGTCGTGGCTGCGCGCACGGTACTTGGTCAGCGTCTGTTTGCCGTCGCCGGGGATGATCTCAATGTCGATGCCGGCACGCTTGGCGGTTTGCTGAAAGTTCTCGGTGATGCCCTGCACCGGCTGGATGGTGCGCATGTCGATGCTGACCTTGAAGCCGTCGGCCAGACCGGCCTTTTTCAGCAGGGCCTTGGCTTTGGCGACGTCGAGCTTGTAGGGCTTCTCGGTGCTGGCGCCGAGCAGGCCCACCGGCAGGAAGTTCTGGTGCACGATGCCGATGTTCTTGATCAGCGTGTTGCCGATCGCGTTGTAGTCCACCAGCCATTTCAGCGCTTCGCGCACCTCGGGCTTTGCCAGATTGGGGTTCTTCTGGTTCAGTCCTATGTAGTAGACGGTTCCCTTGGGGGTGGCGGTGGTCCGGATGGCCTTGTTGCTGGCCAGCGCCGCCAGGTCTTCCGGAGACAGGTTGCGCGCGATGTCGGCGTCGCCCTTCTCCAGCATCAGCCGCTGGGTGGCGGCCTCCTTGATGTGGCGGTAGATGACGCGTGCGAGCTTGGACTTTTCGCCATGGTAGTTGTCGTTGCGCTCGAGCGTGACGATTTCATTGGCGCGCCATTCGCGCAGCTTCATCGGACCGGACCCGGCGTAGTTGGTCTTGAGCCAGGCGTAACCCATGTCGCCGTCTTTCTCGTTGGATAGCACGAGCTTTTTGTCGACGACGGCAGCGATGTTGGCGGTCAGGCAGTTGTAGACGAAAGTCGGCGCGTATTCCTTGTCGGTTTCGAGCGTCAGCGTCAGCGGCCCGGTCTGCTTGATCTTGTCCTTGACGTTGTCTTTGGAAAAACCGAACTGCGTCAGAATGAAAGCCGGCGACTTGTCGAGCAAAACGGCACGCTGCAGCGAGAAGACCACATCTTCAGCGCCGAGCGGGTTGCCCGAGGCAAATTTCAGACCGGGCTTTAGCTCAAAGCTGTAGGTCTTGCCGTCGCCCGATACCGACCAGATTCTGGCCAGATCGGCAATCAGTTTGGACGGGTCGTTCACGTCGTAACGCAGCAACCGGTCGTAGGAGTTGCCCATGATTTCGCCGGCCGATATCTCGAAGGACTCGCCCGGGTCCATCGTAATGATGTCGTCAAAAGCCGCAGCGATGACCAGCGTGTCCTTGGGCGTCGCCGCCATCAGCGAAGCCGGCAAGGCAAATACGCTTGCGACTGCCAGAGCAGCTGCATTTCGGATGAACATGGCTTTCATGGGACCCTCCTTGAAGTTGGACATTTCACGGCGCGACGCCCCATGCTAACCCAGAGCGCCTGGGCTCAGGCCGGGCATTGGAGTTGGAAGAGGGGCTTGCGCTCGCCAACCCGCAAGCCGCGGGCGTTGACGATGTCGCGCGCGCGCCAGGGGTGGAGTTGCTCGCGCTGCGCGTCGTCAAGCCAGCCCAACTGCGCGAGCACCTCAACCGTGGTGGCATGCAGCGCCGGCTTGTTGGCGTCGATGATCTTGATCGCGAAGGCCTCGCCCCGGCTCTTGCTTGCCACCGCCTGCACGCCGTCGGCGCCGATCTTGGTGACCCAATCGCCGCGCCCGGCGCGCATGAACGCCAGGTCGTTGCGACCGGTTCCCGACACCAGGTCGGGGTGGCGGGTCATGGCGTCGGCCAACAACGCGAAGCTCTCGCCGAATTCGCCATCGCGCTGGCCGCTGGCCAGGCGCGCGTAGCCCCACGCCAGGTTCGCCAGCGGCATCGCATAGTTGGGCGCCGAACAACCGTCTACGCCGATTTTCAAGGCGTCCTCGTCCATGCCAGTGGCGCGAGCGACCGCCTGCCGGACCGCCACCTGCAGCGGATGCATGGGGTCTTCGTAGCGGTCCAGCGCCAGGCCGTGCTGGACGCAGTAGGCCAGGAAGCCGGCGTGCTTTCCACTGCAGTTGTTGTGCCGCTCGTCATAGACAAAGCCTGGGGGCGGGCAGGTCTCGAGCGCCGCGAATACGCCGGGAAGATGGCAGCCGCAGCGCAGCGAGCGGGTACCCAGGCCGGCCTTGTCGAGCATGGACTGCGCCTGCGCCACATGCATGTCTTCCCCGTTATGGCTGGCACACAGCATCGCGAGTTGTTGCGTGTCGAAACCAAATTGTGCCGGTCCGCCCGACTGCATGAAGGGCAACGCCTGCATCGCCTTGAGCGTCGATCGCGTGAAGCTCAACCAATGCGGGTCACCGGCTTGCGCGAGCAACTTGCCATGGCGGTCGACGACCGCGATGGCACCAAAATGCAGGCACTCCGGCACGCCGCCCCGGCTCAGCTCTATCAGCGGTTCGAGGTTCATCGCTGCATTGTGCACGATGGCCCTGCGCCGCAGGGGCCTTACGGTTCCGACACAAGAGGGTGCCAAGCCGGCCCGACCGATTGGCCTTACATGGGGCGGACTGGGCGGACACGGCCAAGTCTGCCAAAATAACGGTGTTAACACACCGGAGATCACCATGCCAGGATTGCTGCCCGACGTCGACCCCAACGGCCTGCTCGAATTTTCGGTCGTCTATACCGACCGCGCGCTCAACCACATGTCCAAGAGCTTCCAAGGCGTCATGAAAGACATCTCGGGAATCCTCAAGGAGGTCTACCACGCACGCTCCGCCGTGCTGGTCCCGGGCAGCGGAACCTTTGGCATGGAAGCTGTCGCACGCCAGTTCGCGACCGACAAAAAAGTGCTGGTCATTCGCAACGGCTGGTTCAGCTACCGTTGGACCCAGATTTTCGAGATGGGAAAGATCCCTTCGGAATCCATCGTCCTGAAGGCGCGCAGAATCGGCGAAGGCCGCCGTGCGCCCTTTGCGCCGGCGCCGATCGACGAGGTGGTGGCGAGCATCCACGCCAACCGGCCGGATGTGGTTTTTGCCCCGCATGTGGAGACATCGGCGGGCATGATCCTGCCCGACGCTTACCTGCGCGCGGTCGCCGACGCGGTGCATGCGGTCGGCGGACTGTTCGTGCTGGACTGCATCGCCTCGGGCGCGATCTGGGTCGACATGCAGGCCACCGGGGTCGATCTGCTCGTCAGCGCGCCGCAAAAGGGCTGGAGCAGTTCCCCCTGCTGCGCGATGGTCATGCTCAGCGAGCTGGCGCGCAGCCGCATCGACGCCACGACCAGCAGCAGTTTCGCCTGCGACCTGCGTAAATGGCTGCAGATCATGGAGGCCTACGAGGGCGGCGGCCATGCCTACCACGCGACCATGCCGACCGACGCGCTGACGCGTCTGCGCGAGGTGATGCAGGAGACCAAACGCTACGGCTTCGACAAGGTGCGCGCCGAGCAGCAGGCGTTGGGCGACGCGGTGCGCGCGCTGTTCTCGGCCCGCGGCATACCCAGCGTGGCAGCCGCGGGTTTCCAGGCGCCGGGCGTGGTGGTCAGCTACACCGACGATCCTGAAATCCAGTCGAGCAAGAAGTTCCTCGCCCTGGGCCTGCAGACGGCGGCCGGGGTCCCGCTGCAGTGCGACGAGGGGCCGGACTTCCAGACCTTTCGCATCGGGCTTTTCGGATTGGAAAAACTGCACAACGTCGCGCGAACCGTCCAACACCTCGAGGCCGCGCTCGACCAGCTGATGCCGGCGGCCAAGGCCGAGGTCCGGGTAGCCGCGCTGCAAGCCTAGTCACCATGGCGCAGGGAGCGCAGCAGGATCCCGGGGTCTGCGAGTGACCGAGTCGCTGGCGCTGGCGGAGTTGCCGCTCTTTCCGCTGGGCACCGTGCTGTATCCCGGCGGACTGCTGTCGCTGCGCGTCTTCGAAGTGCGCTACCTCGACATGGTGCGCAAATGCCATCAGGGGCAACTGCCCTTCGGCGTCGTCGCGCTGAGCCGGGGCTCCGAAATCCAGCGACCCGCCGGCGGACCCGGCGCCGAAGCCTTCGCCAGCGAGGCTTTCCAGGCGGTTGGGACCCTGGCGACGATCACCGAATTTAGTGCGCCGCAGCCCGGACTAATCGTGATCCGCTGTACCGGAACGCGGCGTTTCAAGGTGACGCGCAGCGATAAGCGCAAGCATGGCTTGTGGGTGGCTGACGCGGTCTGTCTGCCGGCCGACGCCAGCGTCGAAGTTCCACCCTACCTGCAGCCGGTCTCGGACGCGCTCGGCAAGCTGATCCACAGCCTGCAGGAACGCGGCGTCACCGCGCAGCAGATGCCGATTGCGCAGCCCTATCTGCTGCAGGACTGTGCCTGGGTCGCCAACCGCTGGTGCGAACTGCTGGCGCTGACGCTCGAGCGCCAGCAGCAGCTGATGGCGCTGGACAACCCGCTGGTGCGGCTCGAACTCGTCGGCGACATGCTGGAGCACAGCGGAATCGGACTTTGATGCGCCCGGCGCGGCGCAGGCCGACCCTGATATCGTGAGAGCAGCGGGCTTTGTAGTCGCTTTGCTAGGCGCCGAATGCAGTGGCAAAACGACGCTGGCCCAGCAACTGCATCGCGCGTTGCAGCAGCAGGGCATCGACGGGGTGGTGGTCGACGAGGCGCTGCGCACTTTTTGTTGCGAGCGCGGCCGCACGCCAACGCACCAGGAGCAGGCTGGTATCGCGCAGCGGCAGGCCGGCGCGGTAGCCGACGCCGCCCGATGCCACGACGTGGTGATCGCCGATACCACCGCGCTGATGACCGCCGTCTACAGCGAGCATTTTTTCAACGACACCCGCCTTTACGACCACGCGCTGGCGCTGCAGCGCCGCTGTGGCCTGACGCTGCTGTGCGCCAGCGACCTGCCATGGCAGCCCGACGGGCACCAGCGCGCCGGCGCGCACAGCCGTGCGATGGTGGACGCGCTGCTGCGCGTCGCCTTGCTGCGATCAGAGACGGTGTTTTCGGTCATCAGCGGGTCTGGAGCGGCGCGGCTTAGTGTGGCGCTTTCGGCGCTGCAGGGCGCACTGTCGAAAAGCTAGAAACGCGGCAGATCGCCAAAGGCCGCTGCGTAGGTGGGCTTGCCGGCGCGCACCACTTCCTTGCCATATTCGGCGCAGCGCTGCAAGGTCGGTATCACCTTGCCCGGGTTCAGCAGGCCCAGCGGGTCAAAGGCGCTCTTGAGCGCCAGCATCTGCGCGTTTTCTTCGGCGCTGAACTGCACGCACATCGAGTTGAGCTTCTCCACGCCCACGCCGTGCTCGCCGGTCACGGTGCCGCCCATCGCCACGCTGGTCTCCAGAATGTCGGCGCCGAACAGTTCGCAACGGCGCAACTGATCGGCGTCGTTCGCGTCGAACAGGATCAGCGGGTGCAGGTTGCCGTCGCCGGCATGAAATACATTGGCGCAGCGCAGGCCGTACCGCTGCTCCATCTGCTGGATCGCGAGCAATATGTCGGCCAGGCGCTTGCGCGGAATCGTCGAGTCCATGCACATGTAGTCTGGGCTGATGCGTCCGCTGGCCGGGAACGCGTTCTTGCGCCCGCTCCAGAACTTCAGGCGCTCGGCCTCGTCGCGACTAACCGCTGTGGCTGTCGCGCCGCTGGCGGTCAGCACCGCGCACATGCGTCCTATCTCCTCTTCCACCTCCTCTGCGGTCCCGTCGCTTTCGCACAGCAGAATCGCCTCGGCGCTCAGGTCGTAGCCAGCGTGCACATAGTCCTCCACCGCGGCTGTCATCGGCTTGTCCATCATCTCCAGCCCGGCCGGAATGATCCCGGCGGCAATCACTGCGGCGACCGCGTCGCCGGCCTTTCGGATATCGTCGAAACTCGCCATGATGCAGCGTGCCAACTGGGGTTTGGGTATCAGCTTGACCGTCACCTCGGTCGTCACCGCCAGCATGCCTTCGGATCCGATCACCACCGCCAGCAGGTCGAGCCCGGCGACGTCGAGCGCCGCGGAGCCGAACTCGACCGGTTCGCCCGCGACGGTGAAGCCGCGCACCCTGAGGACATTGTGCAACGTCAGTCCGTATTTCAGGCAGTGCACGCCGCCCGAGTTCTCCGCCACGTTACCGCCGATGGTGCAGGCGATCTGGCTTGAAGGATCGGGCGCGTAATACAGGCCCAGCGGAGCCGCCGCCTCGCTGATCGCCAGGTTGCGAACCCCGCACTGCACGGTCGCCGTGCGTGCCACCGGGTCGATCTTCAGGATCCGGTTGAACTTGGCCAGCGACAGCGTCACGCCCATGGCGTGCGGCATGGCGCCACCGGACAAACCGGTGCCGGCACCGCGCGCTACCACCGGCACCGCAAGCCGGTGGCAGGCCTGCAGCACAGCGCGCACTTGTTCCTCGGTCTCGGGCAGCGCCACCACCAGCGGACGCTGCCGGTAAGCGGTCAGCCCATCGCACTCGTAAGGCGTCGTGTCTTCCGGGTTCCACAGCAATGCATGCGCCGGCAGCGCGGACTGCAGCGCAGACACGACTTGTGCCTGGCGCTCTGCCCGTTGTAGGGGATTGCTGGTGTCGCTGGCGCTGGCTGTCATGGCGGGCCGCTCGCGGCGTTGATCGGGTAGCTTCAACTGTAGTGCATCCCGGCCACGCCCCTTCGATCACAATGCGGTGCGCTGCAGGACCCGTCGCAGCGTCGAAACGGATTGGAAAAAGCGGCGTTTCGGCAAACAGCCTCCAAAAATTCCGCCCAACCCGCACGGCGCCATGTGCGCCTGAAAGATGCCATGAAATCACGCTGGTTGATCGCCCTGCTCCTGTCGAACATACTGGTCGGCTGCGGCGCCGGCCCCGACGCTCCCGACTCCGGTTCGGGCACGCCGATGAAGACGCCGCTGG
>CAISIP010000664.1 GCA_903885415.1 uncultured beta proteobacterium | reverse complement strand
TGTTTGAAAAGTTCCCCGGAAATGTGGTTGGTGGCGCCGTTGCCACCCGACGCAAAGTTGATCTTGCCGGGCATCGACTTGGCAAGCGCGATCAGTTGCTGGATATTGTTGGCCGATACGTTCGTATTGGCCACCAGCACATGCGAGTAGTCGACCACCATGCCCACCGGGACGAAGTCTTTCAACGGATCGTAAGCGGGTTTGGCCTGCAGGCTGGGAATAAGAGTGAAGTCGGACGGTGCAAGCATGATGGTGTATCCATCCGGCGCCGCCGCCTGCACCGCTTGCGTGCCTATCAGGCCGGATGCGCCGCCCTTGTTGTCGACGACGATCGATTGGCCGAGAAACTCGCCGAACTTGAGCGCCACGACGCGGCCGACGAAGTCGGTAGTGCCGCCGGGCGGGAATGCCACCACCAGTCGCACTGGCCTGTTAGGAAATGCCTGGGCGTTCGCCAGTGGCAATGCCAGTGTCGCAGTGGTCGCGGCCAGGCCGTTCAAAATGGTACGTCGTTTCATGGTGTCTCCGTACGCCGGCACGCCGGCAAATGATTTGAATGAAAGAGTCACGTCTTCGAGACCCGGCCCGGTACGATGCGGTCGGCGCATGCGTGGGGCAATTTCGGCGCCCCATGCTTGATTTGGCCATCCTCGCATTCTAAGAATTTTTGATCAAATGTCAACGCGATGTTAAAATTCACGAAGAGCGTTGGACACTAATTATAATGAGCGTTCAAGATGATCTTAATTATGGGAAACTCTGGGATTCAATATTCCCGGAGTGCTATCCATGGCAAGACCACGTCGAGTTGATATGGAGTTGGTGACACAGGCCCAAGTCGTGGCAGCACAGGCGGGCGATGTCGACTCTCTGCGCTGTGCGCAAGCGGTGCTGTTACCGGCAGTGCTGGGTGCCACGCTGGAGCAGACGGCGATGTTGCTTGGCGTCGGGCGTGCGAGCGTGTTGAGGCTGCAAGGCCGACTGCGCGAGTTGTGCGCCGATCCCAACGCTGTGCGACCAAGCTGGGGAGGCCGGCGCCGTGCCTCACTGACCTCAGAGGAGGAAAGTGACTTCTTGGCGCGCTGGCAGGATGACTCGAACGCCGGGGGCGTTCTGGTTGCCTCGCCGCTTCGAGCCGCGTTGGCGCAAAAGCTAGGACATCCTGTTGCTGCTTCCGTCGTGTATCGCATGTTGGCGCGCCACGGCTGGCGCAAGGTGGCACCGGACACCAGGCACCCCAAAAGCGACCCGCAGGTGCAGGAGGAATGGAAAAAAAACTCCCCGAAACTCTGGCAGCGCTCATGAGGCCAGAAGATGTTAAGGGTCGGCCAGTGCGCTTGATGTTCCAGGACGAGGCACGCTTTGGTCGAATGGTGCGGATTCGCCGCTGCTGGGCACCCAGCCCCAAGCGACCGATGGTGTGCAACGGCTACGAGAGGGAGTTCGTCTATGTCTACGGCGCGGTCAGCCCCATCGAGGGAGAGTTTGACTGGATGACCTGTCGCCAGATGAACACTGAGCGCATGACCGAGTTCCTGGCGCAGGTCAGCTCTGCCCATGTCACGGACTTCATTTTGATGGTTGTTGATGGTGCCAGCTCTCATGTATCGAAGGACTTGGTGATTCCTGAGAACATTCGCCTGCTGCGTCTGCCGCCGTATGCGCCAGAACTCAACCCGCAGGAACACGTCTGGGACGAGGTGCGCGAAAAAGAATTTCCCAACCGCGTGTTTAATGATCTGCCCAGCGTGATCCGCCAGTTGGAAGCAGGGCTACCCCGGCTCGCCGCCAACACGGTAGGCTTGCGTAGTCTCACTGCTTGGCCTTGGATAATTAGTCTCAACTTGAACGCTTATTAGAATAAGGAGTTTTTCGTGCGTCCTGACCTTCTCCTTATCGGTCCCTTGTTGCCGCACACGATGGCGCAACTTGATGCCGCCTACCATCTCTACCGCTACGACCTGGCGCAGGACAAAGACGCACTGGTGGCAGCTTTGGCCCCCAGGCTGACTGCCATTGCGACGCGCGGCGATTACCCACTCACTGGTGCGCTGATGCAGCGCTTTCCCAATGTGAAGCTAATCGCTTCGTCCGGCACCGGGTATGACGCCATCGGAATCG
>CAISIP010000663.1 GCA_903885415.1 uncultured beta proteobacterium | reverse complement strand
GCACCAGCCAGCGTGGCTGCGCCTGCACGACGCGCTGGCGCAGCCGGGGCAGGCGACGGCCATCGACGCGCCCGCGAAGCGCTGGCTGGTCGCCCTCGCCGCCCAACTCGACGCCCCCGACCCGGACCGCGCGCTGCGCGCCGCCAGCGCCTGGCTGCAATGGGAGCGCGCGCTGATGGAGCCCGACACGCCAGCCTGCGCCGCGCCCGAAGCCGGCGCGCTGGCTGCCGCGCGCATCGGCGTGCATTACGCGCGCAACGCCTACTTCCTGCAGGAGCGTGCGCTGCTGCGCAACGCGCAGCGCATGGCGCATATTCCCGGCGCCATCGTGCACGGCGAGGCCGACCGGGTCACGCCGGTGGCCGCCGCCATCGCGCTGCACGCCGCCTGGCCCGGGTCCAGTCTGCAGCGGATCGCGCAGGCCGGCCATGCCAGCAGCCACCCGGAGATGGCGCGCGCGCTGATCGCCGCGGTCGACACGCTGGGCGCAGGGCCGATCTGAATCTCAGCTAGCATCTTCCAACACCCCCACCAGGAGACCCGCCATGCACGACACATCCGAGCCCGAGCCCGAGCGCGCAGCCCCAACCGGCGCCGATCCGGGCGCCAGCCGGCGCGCGTTCCTGCGCAACGCGGCCGCAGGAGCCGGCAGCGCGGCCGCTGCGATCGCTGCGGTGCAGGCGACGCAGCCCGCGCAGGCGGCCGAGCCGCCCAAGGCAGCGGCCAGGCCCGAGCGCGGCGCGATGACCATCGAGCGGCCGGGATCGGACTTCATGGTCGACGTGGTCAAGAAGCTCGACCTGGGCTTTATCAGCGCGAACCCGGGGTCGAGCTTTCGCAGCCTGCACGAGTCGCTGGTCAACTACGGCGGCAACAGCCCCGAACTGCTGACCTGCCTGCACGAGGAGTCGTCGGTCGCCATCGCGCACGGCTACGCCAAGGCCGCTGGCAAACCGATGGGCGTCTTCGCGCACGGCACGGTGGGGCTGCAGCACGCCAGCATGGCGATCTACAACGCCTGGTGCGACCGGGTGCCGATGATGATCTTCGCCGGCAACGGCATCGACGCGAGCAAGCGCCGGCCGGGCACCGAGTGGTCGCATTCGGTGCAGGACGCGGCGCTGCTGATCCGTGACTTCGTCAAGTGGGACGACGCACCGGGCTCGCTGCAGCATTTCGCCGAGTCTGCCGTGCGCGGCTACCGGGTCGCGACCACCGGGCAACAGGGGCCGGTGGTGATCATGGCCGACATCGACCTGCAGGAGGACGCGATCCACGGCGCGGCGCCGACGATGCCGCTGCTGCGCCCGGTGCGGCCGGTGCAGGGCGACAGCGGCTCCATCGCCGAGGCCGCGCGCATGCTGCTGGGCGCCAAGAACCCGCTGATCATCGCCGACCGCGCAGCGCGCAGCCAAGACGGGGTGAACCGCCTGGTGGCGCTGGCCGAGTCGCTGCAGTCGCCGGTGGTCGATCTGGGCGGGCGGATGAACTTCCCCAGCACGCACCCGCTCAACCACAGCGACCTCAAGCGCACGCTGGTGCGCGACGCCGACGTGATCCTGATGCTCGAGGTCGCCGACCCCTGGGGCCAGGTCAACGCGCTGCTCGACCCGCAAAAGACGGTGCAGCCACTGGCCCGGCCCGACGTGAAAATCATCACCGTGGGCTTCGGCGACTCGGCGATCCGCTCGAACTACCAGGACTTCCAGCGCTTCTTGTCGGTCGACCTGGCGATCCATGGCGAGGCGCAGGCGTCGATGCCGCTGCTGACCGAGCTGATCCTGAAGAACGCCAGCGCCGCGCAGACCAGCGCCATCGCCGCGCGGCGCGAGCCAATGCGCCGGCGCTGGGACAAGCAGTTGCAGGACGCGCGCGAGGCCGCCGCGCTGGGCTGGAACGCCTCGCCGATCAGCACCGCGCGCCTGGCCATGGAAACCTGGGGCGTGATCCAGAACGAGCCCTGGTCGCTGGCGGTCAGCGACCGCATCGTATGGGCGCGCAAGCTATGGCCGACGACCGACTACCAGCAGATGTTCGGCGGCTCGGGCGGACAGGGCGTGGGCTACGGGCTGCCGGGCTCGGTCGGCGTCGCGCTGGCGAACAAGGCGCTGGGCAAGCTCACCGTGAGCTTCCAGCCCGACGGCGACCTGCTCTACGCGCCGGGCGCGCTGTGGACCGCCGCACACCACAAGATTCCGCTGCTGATGGTGATGCACAACAACCGCGGCTACTACCAGGAAGTGATGCACCTGCAGCGCATGGGCTCGCTGCACAACCGGCGCACCGACCAGGCCTGGATCGGCAACAGCTTGCGCAACCCCGACATCGACTTCGCCAAGATCGCGCAGGGCCATGGCGTCTGGGCCGAGGGCCCGATCAGCGACCCGGCGCAACTGCGCGGCGCGCTGCAGCGCGCGCTGGCCGAAGTCAAGCAGGGCCGGCCGGCACTGGTCGACGTGGTCTGCCAGGCGCGCTAACCAAGAAGGGGGCGCGGGCCGCCTTGTTACAGCCAGCGCCTGCGCCAGCCTAGGGCGTGCGCATCGCCTCGCGCAACAGGGCAATGGCGGCCACGCCAGGCGACGCCGGTATGGACGCCACATAGGCGTACAAGTCCCGGACCCGGTCGGCATCGATGGCCTGCGCGTTGTAGCGCGGCATGCTCGCGCGTGGCTGGCGCAGCTGCAACTCGAAGGCCGGCAGGGGCGTCACGCTGGGCGCTATGGCGGGTCCGGCGTTGCGCTCGCCGCCCTGCCCCTCGGTGCCGTGGCAGCTGTAGCACTGGTGCTGCATATACAGCGCCCGCCCGCGGGTGGCGTCCTGCGCCTGCGACAGCGTAAAGCTACCCAGCAGCAGCGCCACCACAGCGCTGTGGCGCAGCGCCCATGCAGCGCGCTTGGGCGGCTTCGTTCTTTCAGGTTCCGCCACGCACGTGCTGCGCAGTTGCATGCTGTTGTCACCGGCCATCATGTCAGGTACTCCCCATAAAAAAAGGCCGGCGCCCTTCGCGGGGTGCCGGCCTGTTGGCGTTGCCAGGATCAGAACTTGACCTGCAGGCCCATCGCCATATTGGTCGCCTTGCCGCCGATCCTGCTCGACGCGTAGGTCGCGCTCTCGTTGGCGCTGTTGAGCGTGTACAGCGCGAAGATGCCGATGCTTTTGTCGAACTTGTACATGCCGCCCAGGCTCAGCAGCGTTCCGCCCTGGCCGAAGGTCGAGCAGGTGGCGCCGCCGAGCAGCGAGCAGGAGCCGGCGTCGTTGCTGGCGTAGTTGGCTGCGACGACCCAGTTCGCGGTCAGGCTGTACTCGCCGCTGACCTGCCAGGCGGTGGTCTTGTAGCCGGTGAACTTGCCCACCGAGGCGGCCGCCTCGGTGTACTCCAGGCTGCTGAGGTCGGCCGCGAGTTTGAGGGGGCCGTCGGTGTAGGCGACCGAGCCGCGCAGCGCGGTATCCTGCGAGCGCGGGTTCGCGTTGTAAATCGTCGTCGCCGCTTCCACCGCGCCGGTGCCGCTGAAGGCGCGGTAGTCGTTGTGCCGCTCATAGCCGGCGCCGATGTAGTACTTGGAGTCGCTCCACTTCAGTCCCGCCGACATCAGCGACGCGTCCTTGGCCAGCGTCTTGGTGTCGTCGGGCCGGTAGGAGAAGGCCGCCCGGACGCCGCCCATCGAAGGGGTCTCATACTGGAACTGGCCGCCGATACGGGTGTTGAAGGAAGAGGTTCCGGCTGCGGTGGTCACTGCCGAATTGGGCTTCCAGCCGACGCCCGAGACGATGCCGCTGGTCGAGTTGATGTTACTCGAGCTCACGCCAAGCATGCGCACTCGGTCGCCGTACTGCTTGTAAATGGTGTCGGTCTGGCCGATGGTCACCGTTCCCATCTTCTTGTGCTCGACGTAGAGATAGGCGTCACGGGTGTCGGCAAATAAGCCTGCGCCCGACTCGACGTTCTTGGCCAGCGTTCCCTGCAGGTCGAAGCCCACGGTCGCGTCGCCGAAGGCCTTCTCGCCCTTCCATCCGATGTAGGAATTGACCCAGTTGAGCTGCGTCTTGTCGACCGCTGCGGCGGTGAGTGCCGTCGTTCCGGCGGCTGCCTTGCCGCTTGTCATGTTGCTCGACGGGGTTCCGGCGGCGACCGAGTCGGTGTAGGAACTGTTCTGGAACTGCGGGTAAACGTTACCGTAGACCTCAAGCAGCTTGCCTGCGACCTCGATGGCCTGCGCCGACTGCGCCATGCCGATGGCTGCCAGGCAACCGAGTGTCAGCGCGCGGGTTTTGAACTTCATAGGATCTCCAGTGTGATTGCAATCTGCGGGCCCCGCAGCACGGGGTTGGCGGCGGCAGGTGGAACCGGTTGGTTCCTCCATGCGGAACGCTGTTCTTTCAGCAAGGACAGTATACCCATTAAGCCGATTCGCCTCGCGAATGCCCATTGGGGTTTACCCGAAATGCGAAGATATTCGCTTATTCACAACACCCTGGGTTGCACAGCGGCCGGCAGCAGCGCTTGGGCTGCACGCCTACCAGTCGATCAGCGCGCCGAGCGCGCCGAAGGCGACGATGAGCAGCACCGGCGGGATGCGCGTCGCCGCCAGCAGCGCCAGCGTCACGGCGCTGATCGCTGCGCCCTTCCAGACACCGGGCGCGTCGCGCAACAGCAAAAAGCAGGTCGACGCCATCAGGCCCATCGCCACCGGCCCCAGTCCGCGCTTGAGCGCCTGCAGCAGCCGGTCAAACTGCGCCATGCGCCCGAGCCGCGACACCAGCATCGGAAACACCAGCGCGGGCAGCGACAGCCCGACGGTG
>CAISIP010000662.1 GCA_903885415.1 uncultured beta proteobacterium | reverse complement strand
TGAATGCGCTTTGAGGCCGCACCCCGCCCCACTGCGCCGAACCGCATTTGCGCCCGCGACCGCTGTTCGATGACGACGGCTATCAGCACAAACACAATCAAGACGCTGGCCAGTTGTGCAGCTGCAGGCAGCGAAAACAGGCTGTACCAAGCCTTGTAAATGGCCGTGGTGAAGGTGTCGTAGTTGAACACCGCCACTGTGCCAAAGTCGGCCAGGGTCTCCATCAGGGCCAGCATAAGCCCGGCAGCAATCCAGGGCCGCGCCATCGGCAGCGCCACCCGCAAAAATCCGTGTGGCCGCGATAAGCCCAAGGACTGCGCAGCCTCCAGCGCCATCGCGCCTTGCGTGGCAAAGGCGTTTTTGGTGATCAGGTACACATAGGGATAAAGCGCCAGCGACATTACCGCGATCACCCCACCGCGCGAGCGCACCTCAGGCAGGCCGGTAATGCCCCAACCCTG
Source organism: uncultured beta proteobacterium (assembly GCA_903885415.1). Classification (GTDB taxonomy): domain Bacteria; phylum Pseudomonadota; class Gammaproteobacteria; order Burkholderiales; family Burkholderiaceae_C; genus CAISIP01. Next base: position 4,518 of record CAISIP010000662.1, on the reverse strand, counting down.
GCGCAACCAGCTTTGCAGCGGGCCGCTGAAATCCAGTAGGTCGATCGCCACAAATGCCGTTACATACGCCGGCAGCGCCAGCGGCAATAACAAGGCCCATTCAAACACCCGCCGACCCGGAAACTCACACATGGCCACCAGCCAGGCCAGGGTCACCCCCAATAGAGTCACACCAACCCCCACGCCCAATAACAGCCAGAAGGTGTTGGCGACCAACTCCGGCAAGACAAACTGGCCCAAATGCACCAGTGTGGCGCCATCCACCTGCGCGAAAGACGACAAGCTGACCCCGACTGGCACCAGCACCAAGGCGGCCACAGCCCAGGCAAACAAGCGCCAGCCGTCGATCTGCCAGCGCGCCGGCGGCGGCGCTGGTGCCGGGGATACTGAACGGTCCGTCACGATGCCATCTGGCTCCAATGTCAGCCCCGCTGCCTACTTGTACCCTGCACGGTCCATCAGCTTGACTGCCTGTACCTGCAGGCTGCCGGCGTCTTTCACGTTGATCAGATTGGGCTTGAAGCTGCCCCAGGCGGCCACTTGCGCGTCGGGCTTGACACGCGGGTTCACCGGGTATTCCAGGTTGCTGTCGGCATACAGGTTCTGTGCCCGCTCGGACGACAGCCATTCAATCAGCTTTTGCGCACCGGCGGCATTCTTTGCATGGCGCGTGACTCCGGCGCCTGACACATTCACATGCACGCCGGCGTCCTTGCCACTGAGGTTCTGGTTGGGCCAGAAGATGGCCAGGGGCAGCTTGGGGCTTTTTTCCATCAGGCGACCAAAATAATAGGTGTTGACCACCGTCACATCACATTGGCGGTTGGCCACAGCTTCCAGGGCTTTGGTGTCATCGGGAAAGGGCGACGTGGCCAGGTTGCTGACCCAGCCTTTGACGATGGCCTCGGCTTTGGGCTCACCGTGTTCGGTGATCATCATGGCCACCAGACTCTGGTTGTAAACCTTCTTGGAGGTGCGCAGGCACAGCCGGCCTCTCCATTTGGGATCGGCCAAGTCTTCGTAGCTCGCCAGGTCGGCGGGTTTGAGTTTGCTGGTGTTGTAGACCAGCGTGCGCGCCCGCACCGACAGCCCAAACCAGGCGTTGGCTGGGTCACGCAAATGGGCGGGTACGTTGTCTTGTAGAACTTTGGAGCTGATGGGGCGCAGCAGCTCTTGCTGGGCGGCCTGCCACAGGTTACCGGCATCGACCGTCAGCAGCACATCTGCGGGGGTGTTCTGGCCTTCGGCCTTCAATCGCTCCACCAACGGGCCCTCGCCGCCGGTGATGAACTTGACCTGCACCCCGGTTTCCTTGGTGTAGGCGTCAAACAGCGGTTTGATGAGTTGTTCGTTGCGGGCGGAGTACACCACCACTTCTTCGGCCAAGGCCGGCAAGGCACAGGCAAGAGCAAAAAACAGAGCGCAAAAGCGGTTTGACTTCATGAGGGTGATGCGCTTGAAGAAAGCAATGGAAAGAATTTTTGATTGGCGCGGCCTGAGTCAACAGGTCCGAGAAAATGAATGATCAGAATTCTATCAAATAGGAACCATTCTCATTTAAATGGGCCTTCTGAGGTCTAGCAGGCTCTTGTCGGCAGCGGCGAACAGAGGCAAGGCTTCAGGCATTCGAGCACAGGGACTGTCCATTAGCGCCAAGGGGCATCTTCCACCCGGCCAGCGACATTCATGCGGGTGCTGTGACTAAAGTGCAAGCTACCTGCGTCGGCGCATCCTGCGCGCTTTTGTGGGCAGGGGGCTCTTGGTGGGTTTAGAGGCCAAAGAGATGCTCGCCAAACAGCACAGCGAGCCGCCCATTGACAAGCGTAGTACCAGGGCTGACGAGCTGAGATTGACGCCCCTGGAGCTGATCGACCGTATTGCTGCGCTGGTGCCCCCGCCGCGCACCCACCGGAATCGCTACTTTAGGGTGTTGGCGTCGAATTCGCCGCTCAGCGCAGTGGTTACGGCGATGGCACAGGCGGCACCGACCCAAGCCACGACGGTGCAGGCGCATCCGGCTGTCACTGAGGCCGGCGCCCCCAGTGCTGCATCACTGGGCCTTGCCGCTGCACCTAAGCCCGAAGCTGCACAGCCTAAGCGCGCAGCGCATCGCCTGTAGGCGGTGCTGATTGCCATGGTCAATATGGAGCTTCACCTCAATGCCTCGCTCTGCACATGTTTGCATATTTTGTCGGTGTCCGTCGTCGAGAAAACCGAGGATTCACGCGCCGTGCAGGCCGACGACACTGCGATCGAGCTGCCCACCAGCGCCAACCATTTGAATCTGTTCGACACGCAACGGGACAGCAGCAATGCCCACGACAGACCGCAAGTGGCGGTCACGATCGGTCGGAATGGCCAATCACGGTCGACCGTGATACCCACTGGCTGCCCGGCTGGTAGGCTGCTCGCGCTCCGGGTCGCCGCAAATGGCTCGTCTCGCCCAGCATCAGGACCAGGCGAAGTCAAGTGTTCTCGGCGGGGCAGACTGAGTGCGGGCGCAATATCTGGGCTCGGGTGACTGCGTCCTATCCCCACGCCGTCGTGCAAGGCCCTAGACCTGGCAGGGTGGGACCGTTGCGGGCATGCTGTGGGCCATGAACATATTTCCCGCTTTGAGGGCTGAATTGGTTGCCGCCTTTTGTGCTGGCTTGGTAGGTGCGGCCAGCGCGCAAGCGCTGCGCGCTGTGCCGGTGGTCGAGGGTTTGGACAACCCCTGGGCCGTGGCCTTCTTGCCCGACGGGCGCATGCTTATCACCGAGAAGGCGGGCTATTTGCGCATCGCGCAAAGCGATGGCCGCCTGTCCGCGCCACTGCAAGGCCTGCCTGCGGTGGCGGACACCGGCCAGTGTGGTTTGCTCGACGTCGTGCTGGACCCGGACTTCGCCAGCAACCAGCGCATCTTCTTCACCTTTGCCGAGCCCGGCGACGGTGGCAACAGCACCGCAGTGGGCCGGGCTCGCCTGGTCGGCCAGCAGTTGCAAGACGTGCGCACCATCTTCAGCCAGCGCCCCAAAATGGACAGCAGCCACCACTGCGGCAGCCGCATCGTGTTTGATCGCAGTGGCCACCTGCTGGTTGGTTTGGGCGACCGCTTCAGCGGCAAGGACGAGGCGCAGAAGCCCGCCAATCACATCGGCAAGGTGGTGCGGATCACGGTGGACGGCCAGGCGCCGGCCGACAACCCGTTTGTGGGCCGCGCGGGCGCCGCGCCGGAGATCTTCAGCCTGGGTCACCGCAACATTCAGGGCGCTGCGCTGCACCCTGCCAGCGGAGAGTTGTGGGCCAGCGAGCATGGCCCGCAGGGCGGTGATGAGGTCAACCGTGTGCAAGCCGGCCGAAACTACGGTTGGCCGTTGGTGAGCTTTGGCCGCAACTACGGCTTCGGCACGCACATTGGTGAAGAAGGTCCCAAGCCGGGGTTCGAGCAGCCGCTGCGGCACTGGTCACCCACCTCGGTGGCGCCCAGTGGCCTGGCTTTTGTTACCAGCGAGCGTTACCCGGGCTGGAAGGGCAGCCTCTTGATGGGCACGCTGCGAGGGCAGGTGCTGATCCGGCTGACTCTGGAAGGTAACCGCGTGGTGTCCGAGCAGCGATTGCTGGAAGACTTGAAACAGCGCATCCGCGACGTGCGCCAGGGGCCCGACGGCTGGATTTATGTGCTGACCGACGGCGCTGGCGCGCGACTGTTGCGCCTGCAGCCGGGTTGACGGACAGGGAACGGAAGAGGGTCTGGGGCGTTGGCTTGAGAATGGGCGCATCCGAGATCGCCGCCGACGAAAAAGCTGTTGGCGCCATCGCGAAATCGGCCCATGTGCCGACTTCAGACTGCCCCACTGCAAAGGGCACTAACCAGCGATTCCATGGGCATCGGGCTGGGTCCCCTGAAATCGGCTGGCTGGGCGGGCGGCGCGATATCGATGCCGCCCTCCTACATTACTTCGGCAGGATCACGCTGTCGATGACATGGATGACGCCGTTGCTGGCAACGATATCGGTGGCGCTGACCTTGGCGCCGTCTACCGTGACACCGCCTGTGGTGGCAACTGTGATCTCCGACCCTTGGACAGTCTTGACCTTGCCGGCCTTGACGTCTGCCGCCATGACCTTGCCTGCGACCACATGGTAGGTCAGCACCGCGGTCAGCTTGGCTTTGTCCTTCAGCAATGCGTCCAGATCAGCCTTGGGGATCTTGGCAAATGCCGCGTCGGTTGGCGCGAACACCGTGAAAGGGCCGTTGCCCTTGAGTGTGTCGATCAGGCCGGCGGCCGTCAGAGCGGTCGCCAGGGTCTTGAAGTTGCCAGCGCCAACAGCGGTCTCGACAATGTCTTTGGCCTGTGCAGAAAAAGCCATGCCCATGGCCAGAACAGAAGCGATAAGGGTTTTCTTCATGAGGATCTCCAGTGTGAATGCTGCTACTGCAGCCGCGCCAAAAATGTGGCATGTCGCTAATGTATACCGTTTGGTAATTATTCAGCCTTTATGGTCATACAATAACCATACGGTTGTAATTGAAAT
>CAISIP010000661.1 GCA_903885415.1 uncultured beta proteobacterium | reverse complement strand
GCCGATCAGGGCGCTTGCGATGGTTTCGCGTCCAGCCGCAGAAGCTGGGCTGACGCCATGCGCTTGCGCTGCGCGTCGTTGAGCAGTGTTTCCTGCCGGCGCAAACTCGCCAGAAGCTCGCGCCTTGCTCGGCGTTGCTCGGCCAGACACTGGTTGACTGCGAACTTCTGGTAACACAGCGCCTCTTGCTGCGCAAACCGTGCCTGCTCGTTGGCGCGTTCCGCGCGGATACGGTCGCGTTGCATGGCTTCGTCTTGGAGTTCAATCGCCCCGGACTCGTCCCCCGCGGCCTGGGCCCAGCAGGCTTGTGCCAGCATGAGCAGCAGCATCGGTAAGAACCAGGCTTTGGCAGTCATGTCAAATCGGTATCGACATTGCGGCGCTGCTGCGCCACATAGGCCATGGATTGCATCTCGTGCAAGCGCGAGACGGTGCGCGCAAACTCGTGCACCAGAGGGCCCTGCGTGTAAAGCAACTCAGGCGGGACCGCAGCCGACAGAATCAGTTTCACCCGCCGGTCGTACAGCACATCGACCAGCCAGGTGAAGCGGCGGGCCTGTGACGCCATTCGCAGCGGCATACAGGGCACATTGCTGAGAAAGACCGCCTGGAACCGCGTCGCGATCTCCAGATAATCGTTTTGTGAGCGCGGGCCGTCGCACAGCGCCGCAAAGTCGAACCACACGATCGCGCCAGCGCTTCGCCGCGCATGGATTTCGCGGCCCTCGATCCGCAACACCGGATCCTCGTCCTGCGCTCCAGCCAACTGGTCAAAGGCCTGCCCCATCTCGCGCTCAGCGTCTTCGCCGCAAGGGACATGGTAGAACTTGAGCCGCTCCATGGCCTGCAACCGGTAATCGGTACCCTCGCCTATCGCGACAACCTCCAACTTGCGGTTAAGCAGTTCGATCGCCGGAAGAATACGGTCGCGGTGAAGACCACCCGGATACAGCTCGTCGGGCCGGAAATTCGAGGTCCCCACAAAACCGACACCGCGGCTAAATAGCGCATTGAGCAGCCGGTACAGAATCATCGCATCGGTGATGTCGGCGACATGAAACTCGTCAAAACAGATCAGCCGGTATTTGGAAGCGATCTGGGCGGCCAGTTCATCGAGCGGATTCACCGTTCCCTGAAGGTGAACGAGTTCACGATGCACTTCGCGCATGAACTCATGAAAATGCAGACGCGTCTTGGCCTTGCAGGCCACCGACGAAAAAAAGCAGTCCATCAGAAAGCTTTTCCCCCGACCGACGCCACCATACAGGTAGACCCCTCGCGGCGGCTCGAACCTCCTGCGCAGGCGGCCCCACATGCTTGTGCCGCGGGCTTCCTGCATGGCCCACTCGTCGGCACAGCGATCCAGTGCGCGCAAAGCGGCGCGCTGCCCGCAATCACCGCCATAAGATCGCAGCTGCAGCGCGATCTCATAGGCGCTGGAGACGACCGACACCGCTTGGGAACGCAACGGGCCTGTCAATTAAAAATTGAGCGCTCTCTTGTCCACCGCAAGTGCCGCCTCCTTGGTGGCCTCGCCAAGCGAGGGATGGGCGTGGCAAATCCGGGCGATATCCTCGCTGCTCGCGCGAAACTCCATCGCCACGACGCATTCTGCAATCAACTCGCTGGCCATCGGCCCGACGATGTGCACACCAAGTATCTCGTCGGTAGCAGCGTCTGCGAGCATCTTGACCATGCCGGTGGTATCGCCCAGCGCCCGGGCGCGGCCATTGGCCAGGAAGGGAAAGCTGCCGGACCGGTAAGCGCGCCCCTGGGCCTTGAGTTCCTGCTCGGTCTGGCCGACCCAGGCGATTTCCGGGTTGGTGTAGATGACCCAGGGAATGGTGTTGAAGTTCACATGCCCATGCTGTCCAGCTATGCGTTCGGCCACCGCGACGCCCTCCTCCTCGGCCTTGTGCGCGAGCATCGGTCCTCGGACGACATCGCCGACCGCCCACACCCTGGGCAGGTTGGTTCTGCAGTCGCCGTCAACAACGATCGCACCGCGCTCGTCAAGCGCCAGACCGACCGCTTGCGTGTTGAGCCCCTCGGTGTTGGGGACTCGGCCGATCGACACAATCAACTTGTCCACTTCCAGAGTGCGGGCTTCGCCTTTGGCGGTGGTATAGCCGATCCGAACGCCGGCTTTCCCGGATGCGATCTCGCCTACGCTGACCCCGAGTTCAATTTTTAGTCCTTGTTTGACGAAGGACCTATGCGCCTCCTTCGCGATCTGTTCGTCGACCGCGCCCAAAAAGCTCGGCAATCCCTCCAGAATCGTCACGTCGGAGCCAAGCCGGCGCCAAACCGACCCCACCTCCAGACCAATCACGCCCGAACCGATCAGCCCCATTTTTTTGGGCACCGCCCCCAGGCGCAGCGCGCCATCATTCGACAGGATCATGTCCTCGTCAAAAGGCGCTCCGGCCAGCGCACGAGCGCTCGATCCGGTGGCAATGACCACGTGCTGGGCCGTAAGCGCCTGGGCCGCATCGGCCGCTTTTGCGCTGCGGACCAGCAACTGGTAGCCACTATCGTCGGCCCCGGAAAAGGACGCCCGACCATGGAAAAAGTCGACCTTATTTTTCTTCAGCAAGTACAGAATGCCGTCGTTGTTCTGCCGCACGACCGTATCCTTGCGCTCAATCATCTTGGACAGGTCCAGGCTCAGGCCTTTGATGTCGATTCCATGTTCCGCGAAGTGGTGGCGGGCGTTGTCAAAATGTTCCGAAGACTGTAACAAGGCCTTCGACGGTATGCAGCCAACATTGGTGCAGGTGCCGCCAGGTGCGGGGCCACCACTGGCGTTGTGCCATGCGTCTATGCAGGCGACCTTGAAGCCGAGTTGGGCGGCGCGAATGGCGGCGATATAGCCGCCGGGTCCTGCGCCGATGACGATGACGTCGAAATGAGCTGACATGCCGCTGCCTCAGATATCGAACAGGAGACGGGAAGGATCCTCGAGCGCCTCCTTCATCGCCACCAAGCCCAGCACCGCTTCACGCCCGTCGATGATGCGGTGGTCATAGCTCAGCGCCAGGTAGTTGATCGGCCGCACGACGACCACGCCGTTCTCGACCACTGCGCGGTCCTTGGTCGCGTGCACCCCCAGGATCGCCGACTGGGGCGGGTTGATGATAGGCGTCGATAGCATCGAGCCGAAAACGCCACCGTTGGAGATGGAAAAGGTGCCGCCGCTCATATCTTCAATGCCCAGTTTTCCGTCGCGCGCCTTGTTACCGAACTCGGATATTTTCTTTTCGATATCGGCAAAACCCATCTGATCGGCATTGCGCAATATCGGCACCACCAGACCGCGCGGCGACCCGACCGCGATGCCGACATCGAAGAAGCCGTGGTAGACGATGTCGTTGCCGTCGACCGACGCGTTGAGCACAGGGTATTTCTTCAGCGCGTGGACCGCCGCCTTGACGAAGAAGCTCATGAAGCCGATTTTGACGCCGTGTTCTTTCTCGAATTTTTCCTGGAAGCGCTTGCGCATATCGATCACCGGCGCCATATTGACCTCGTTGAAGGTGGTCAGGATGGCGCTCGACGACTGCGACTGCAATAGGCGTTCGGCGACCCGCGCCCGCAGGCGGCTCATCGGAACCCGCTGCTCGGGACGCTCGCCCAGGCTCGGCGGCGCAACGACCACCTGCGGCAGCGCTGCCGGCTCCGTAGGGCGCTGGGCTAGATGCGCCGCCACAGACGCTGCAGGAGGAGTTCTGACTGCAGCGATCGCATCGGCCTTGGTGATGCGGCCATCGCGCCCGGTTCCTGCTATGCCAGCGGGCGCCAGCTCGTTTTC
>CAISIP010000660.1 GCA_903885415.1 uncultured beta proteobacterium | reverse complement strand
GAACGGGCGAGACGGCCAAGGCGGACTCCAGGGTGGTGGCCGCCAAGTGTAAACGCCTGCGCATATGGCCTGCGACGAACAGCTTTGTTCGCCTCGAAAAATCGCAGTGGCTCCAGTTAGCGCGCGAAACCTTGTGCAACAAGGGTTGATAATCCCAGCGGAAATGTCGCGCCGGTTCAAGCACCTCTCGGACACCACCTCCCTGCCCGCTGGCTATCGGCCCAAGGACTGTCCCCCCGGCTCAACGCCATGAAGAACACTTGCGTGTGCGTCGCCTCCTTGCTGCTGCTAGGGACCCCCAGCGGTACATTGCTGGCCTGGAACCCTTTTGAGCGCAAAAGCAGCTTTCATGAAGTCGCTTTGCGCGACGCCGAACTGGCCAGCATCGCGGTTTCCGCGGGATGGTCGGCGCAGGCGGGCGAAACACTGCTGCTGGAATTGCATAACAAGTTGCCCGGGCCGGTGCTATGCGCTGGGGCCACGGTCCGACTGCTCAGCGGCAAGGTGATGAACAAGTCTTTCTCGCCCAAGCTGTATGTGCCCGCCATGGCCGCCCGGCAGGGCGGACTGGCGGGCGTCGCCAAAGGACAGATGAAGGACTACAGCATCCAATGCGCATGCTGGAAACGAAGCGATACCGGCCCGTGCGAGAACCCGCTCGCACCTTCTAACCCCTGAGTCCGGATCGCCGCCGGACTCGCAGGTCGCGGCGCCTACTTCGGCGCAGACGCCTTCGCGCTCAGACGTGTGGTACCCGATACGGACGCAGGCAGCCGAGGCGGCGCCAACGCGCTGGCTGCGTTGCTCGCCGCAGCAGTCGCCGCCGACGCCGCGGGCCGGTCGGGCTTGGCGGTGAAGCCCGTCCTCTTGTCCGCTTCGGGGAGATCGGGCTTAAAGCACTTGCTATAGCTGGACAAAGTGTGGCGCTCGAAACGTCCCGACTGCAACCGACAAGCGTATTCGTAGTGGTCGTTGGCGTCCATTTCCGCATAAAAGGCGCCGCCCACGAAAAGGCCCAAAAGGGCCATGATGGCGAGAAACATTTTCATAAGGTGCTCCGTCAATCCAAGGGCGGCGCCGTTACCGGCCACTGCATTTTCCGCCATCCGGGCGCGACTCAAAATCCTTTTTTCTTAAGCAACTCCTCGAACACCGCAACGCCTGCGTCGCCAATGTGCTTGAGCGGGTTCACCAGGCAAAAGCTGTCCACCCGCACAAAAATCCAGGCCGCATCGGTCCCCTTGAGAACATCGCGGTCGGTCGCCGTGGCCAGACCCGACATGAAGCCCATCAACCAGGCCTCGTGGTTCAGACTGGTCACCACGCCCTTGTCGGCGGCCCAGACCTTGCACGATCGGTTAGCCTTGACTTCGACGGCCTGCGCGTCCAACGCCAGGGCACACATCAGGCCCACGATCGGCATGCAACGCCATAGGGCGGGGAAAGGGTAGAACTTTTTCATCGATGCGCGTCCTGCAGTGTCCATCGCGCCAGCAGGTCGCGGTGGTTGGAAAGTGTGGCCGGATGGTACCTTGCACCCGGGTGCAGGGCCTGACGCTGCGCCATGCTCGTGTCGCCATGTTCGCCAACCGATGCCACGGCGGTGAGATACTGGAGGCGGAAGAAGTAATCGGGAGTCGCCCGGGCGCTTGAGCCGCTGGAGACCACCGCAACACCAAGGACAAGGCGCATGCACAAAATCATGGCCATTCTTTTGACTGCCGCGCCGCTGCTGGCGCAGGCGGAGACCTTCACCATGACCTGTCAGGCCGAGGCGTCGGTGGCGGGCATGGGCGGCAAGAAATTCAGTCCGGCCAAAATAAGCGCTGGCGTGCAGTTGATAGGCGACAACCTGTTCATCCGCCTAGAAGGCCCCGATGTGTACCAGATATTCGCCAGCAGCCTGAGCAGTGAAAAAGCGGTTGGCAAGAATCTGACGACCGGCAAAAGCATAGGCGTTCGTACGCACAAGAAGGACACCGATTTTGAAAGCGAGATCCGCATCGACCGCTCCAGCGTCAGCCTGTCTGCCTTCCATGACATGGACTACCAGGGCAAAAAAGTCCGGATCAATATCGAGGGGCCCTGCCAGTTGCCGAAGTAAGGCGACCGGACCGGTTTCTGGTCTGGCCGGCGGTCCTTGCGCAGCAACCCAAACCACCGGTGCTTGAGTCTATTGCGCCCCCCGTTGCGGCGCACGCCAGCGTCGATGGCATAGACCCGGCGCTGCTGGAGCAGGCACGCACGCGGCTGGAGTTTCTCTACGCCGAGGTCGCCAGGAGCTGGCCCGGGTTCATTGCACGGCCCGGACAGTACCAGATGATGCACGCCGCGCTGCTTACCTTTTTGAGCGCCAAAGCGCCTGACAGTGACCGCATGGACGGCGCCAACCTGGCGCAGTTGGAGGCCGGCACCGGCACCGGAAAGACGGTCGCCTACTGCCTAGCGGCCATTGCCGCATCCGAGTTGATGGGCAAGACGGTCATCGTGTCGACCGCGACCGTCGCCTTGCAGGAGCAACTATTTCACAAGGATCTGCCACGGTTGGCGAAAATCATTGGGGGGCTGCGCTTTGACATCCTCAAAGGGCGTGGGCGCTATATCTGCGAAAGCCGTCTGGAAGGCGCACTGCACCATGACGCGCACGACAGTCCGCCCGACGACGGACTGCAGGACGGCTTTTCCGGTACCGGCTGGCAACCCAGGGGCATTGCACGCGACAGCGCGCTGGCCATGCGCTGGTTCAAGAACATGGCGAAACAGTTGCGCGCGGGCCAGTGGGACGGCGACATCGACACGCTGGCCCAGCCGCCCGAACCCGAAGACTGGCGCCAGGTGCAGGCCAACGCCAACGCCTGCAACGGTGGGCAGTGCGAGCACTTCAAGAGCTGTGCCTTCTTCAAAGCGCGCCGCCAGGCTGCCGGCGCGACGCTGCAGGTCGCCAACCATGCGCTGATACTGGCGACGCTGCAGACCGACAGCACGCTGATCGACGCCGCCAATACGCTCTTTGTTTTCGACGAGGCCCACCAGTTGCCCGGCGTCGCCGCCGACCAGTTCTGCTACCGGGCGCGGCTGGGCAGCAGCATGGCGCTGCTCAGCGGCCTGCGCAGCGCAGCCATGCGCCACAGCCGCGCGATGCCGGCGTCCTCGAGGCCCGACCCGCTGGCCTTTGGACAGAGCGTGACCGAGTGCAGTGACAAGCTCGCGCTGCTGCAGTCCTATCTAGCGGACGCCGCACTGGTGAGCGCCGAACGGCCGCTGCACCGCTTCGCGCAGGGTCGCATTGCCGACGCACTCGCCGGTGAATGCGAGCAGCTGTCGGCCGCGCTTGGCCGGGTCGCCGGCGTCGTGGCGGGCGTAGCCAGCGCGCTGATGCAGACCGACGAATCGCAGTCCCAGTCCGAACGCGACGAGCAGCTTCGTGCCGGCGTCGAGCTCGGCGTCTACCTGTCGCGGCTGCACAGCATGCAGCAGCTGTTCACCGCCTGGGCCACGCACGACCGGATTCCCTGGGCCAAATGGATCGAGTTCGCAGCGCCCTCCGACGGACCCGGACAGGAAGGCGCCCGGGCCGACGCCTGGGTCTGCGCGAGCCCGATGACGGCGGCGCAGTTGCTGTCGCGCGGGCTGTGGAAACAAGTCGGCGCTGCGGTCTGCACATCGGCCACGCTGACGGCCTGCGGCAGCTTCGATTTCTTCGACCGCCTCAGCGGCATGAACCGATTCCGCGAGCGCCGTGCGCTGGTCGTCGCATCGCCCTTCGACTATGCGACGCAGGGCCAGTTGCGCATCGCGCCGATGCAGCACACACCCAAGAGCGCGGGCTTCACCCAGGAGCTGTGCGACAAACTGCCGGATCTGCTGCGTGCGCACCCCCACGGGCAGCTCGCGCTGTTCACCTCCAAACGCCAAATGCAGGCCTGCCACGCAGCGCTTCCGGACGACCTGGCAGCGCAGGTCCAGATGCAAGGCGAGCGCTCGCGCCCCGAACTGCTGCGCGAACACAGCCGCCGGGTCGAGGCCGGCGAGCGCAGCATCATCTTCGGTCTGCAGTCCTTTGGCGAAGGCATCGACCTGCCGGGAAAGCTGTGTGAGCATGTGCTGATCGACAAGCTGCCGTTCACGCCGCCGAACTCGCCGGTCGAGGAGGCGCTTTCCGAATGGCTCAGCGCGCAGGGGCGCGACCCCTTCAACGAGATTGCAGTTCCGCGCGCTGCGATGAAGCTCGCCCCAGGGTCCGGGCGAGGCGTTCGCACCGTGAGCGACTTCGCCGTGATCACCGTGTGCGACACGCGCCTGGGCAGCACACGCTACGGCCGTGAGATCCTGGCCGGGCTGCCG
>CAISIP010000659.1 GCA_903885415.1 uncultured beta proteobacterium | reverse complement strand
GGTCGTATCCAGCAGTCGGCAGCGAAGCGGCCACCGTGGTGAATGGCGACGCAACCAGCAGCAACGTATAGCCATCGGGCGGCTGCTGCGCCACATGCTGGGTGCCAATCGCGCCAGAGTCGCCGGCGCGGTTGTCGACGAGGAAATTCCCGCCCAGGACTTCGCCAAGTTTTTGCGCCACCAAACGCGCCATCGCGTCGGTACCCGCGCCGGGTGCAAAAGGAACCACAATCCGGACCGGCCGCTCTGGGTAGGCCGAGGCGCCAGACTGGGCGCAGGCCGGCGAGGCAATGGTCTGCACCAGCGCCATGGCCAGGGCGGCGAGTGCAGTGCACCCGATGTGTTTCAGTTGCATACCGGTCCACTGAAGGTTGCGGATTTTGAGAGCCGCCAGCTGCCACGCCAACAGACTGCAGGGCTTGGAAACATTGCTTCGCATCGGGGTAGCCTAGGGCTCGAGCAGCCGGCACAACGCGCCCAGGTCGGTGACGCTTGCATGCGGCGCTGCCGGGTGGCTCCATACCGTCCCACAGCGATTGATCCATGCGGTCTGCATTCCAGCACCCAGGCCGCCCATTACGTCGAGCAAGGGATCGTCGCCGATGTGCAGCACCTGATGCGCCAGCACGCCCACGGCCGCCGCCGCCGCGTGAAATATCGCCGGATCGGGCTTGGCCACGCCCACATACACCGCGCTCAGGCTGGCTTTGAAATGCGCGGATATGCCGACCCGACGCAGGTCAGCATTGCCGTTGGTTATGGCGACGATGGGATAACGGCTGGCCAGGAATTCAAGCGCCGGCAGTGCGTCGTCAAACAAATCCACGCGCATGCGGTGCTCAAGGAACACTTCGAACGCGGCCTCGGCAAGGCTGCGGTCTTCGCCCGATCGCCGCAACCCTTCACGCAGGCACTCAAGCCGCAAGGCGCTGAGGTCATGGCCCAATTCGGGGCGCCCGCGCAGCACGTCGGAGCGCAGCGCCAGGCGCTCGTCGGGTTTGGAAAAGATGATCTGCGTGAGCGGCGCTCGGGGCTCGAGCCATTGCTGCAACTGGAGTTCGGCGCGCTCTATGGTTGGCCAGATGGGCCACAGCGTGTCGTCGAGATCCAGGCCGATCGCCCTGATTGCAGATAAGTCAAGCATTGATGCGGGAGAATACAGCATGGCCCCTCCACAATTCTTCGTCGAACCCCCATTCGCGCATGGGCAAAAGCCGCATACCGCCATTTTGTACTGCAACCTTGGAACACCCGACGCACCCACGGCGTCTGCGGTGCGCCGATACCTGGCCGAATTTCTCAGCGACCACCGGGTGGTGGAAATTCCGCGCCTGCTTTGGCTGCTGATTCTGCATGGAATCATCCTGCGCGTGCGCCCTGCCAAGTCCGCCGCCAAGTACGCCAGCATATGGACCGCTGCCGGGTCGCCGCTGCGGCTCTGGACCGAAAAGCAAGCGCTGCTGCTGCAGGGTCTGCTGGAGCAACGCGGCCACCAGATGCAGGTGCGCTACGCCATGCGCTACGGCCAGAACGCCATCGGCGCGCAGCTCGACGCGCTCAAGGCCGACGGAGTGACGCGCGTGCTGATCCTGCCGGCCTACCCGCAGTACTCGGCGACCACCACGGCGAGCGTATTCGATGCGGTCTACGCCTGGGGCAGCAGGGTGCGGACAGTGCCCGAGCTGCGCTTTGTGAACCATTACCACGACCATCCGCTGTACATAGCGGCGCTGGCGCGCAGCGTGCAGCAACACTGGGCCGAGCACGGCAGGGGTGAGCGGCTGGTGATGAGCTTTCACGGCGTTCCGCAGCGAACCCTGCAGCTCGGCGACCCCTACCATTGCGAATGCCGCAAGACAGCGCGCCTGCTGACCGAACATTTGGGGCTGCCGCAGGAACAAGTCATGGTCACTTTTCAGTCGCGGCTGGGACGCGCCAAGTGGCTCGAACCCTATACCGAACCCAGCCTGGTGGCGCTGGCGCAGGCAGGCGTTGCGCGCGTCGACCTGATCTGCCCGGGATTCACCAGCGACTGCCTGGAAACGCTGGAGGAGATTTCGATAGAGGCACGCCACGCTTTCCTGAGCGCCGGCGGCAAGGAATTCCATTACATCGCGTGCCTCAACGATCAGCCAGCCTGGATCGACGCACTGGGCGCGATCGCCGAACAGCACACCGGTGGTTGGCAGACGCAAGTGGCGCCAGACACGAGCGAACTGGCAGCATCGCGCGCGCACGCACTAGCCATGGGCGCCGATCGGTAGCAAGCGCGAGCGGGCGCAGGCCCCCGCAGCGGATGGGTCGTCGGCTCGGCTCAGCCGCGCGCCGGCCTGTCGAGCTTGAGTGGGCGCTTTTGCATGTCGCGCGGAACAAAGACTTTAGCGCCATTGGCCGGGCGCGCCGGGGCAGCACGCTCGTGTGCCGGTTTGGCAAAATTGCCCTGGCGCGGCGGGAAATCGCCGCGCGGCCCAAAGTCTCCCCGCGGAGCGAAGTCGGGACGCGGCGCAGACGCATCCCGGCGCGGCTCGCCACGACCGGCAAAACGGTCATTGAACCCGCCCTCGCGCTTGTAGCTGAATCCTTCGCGCACGGCAGCGCCATCGCGCGCGCCGAAGCCGCCTTCACGGCCACGTGCCGGACCGAACTTGCGATCGCGAGAAGCGCCCTCCCCAGCGCCACGGCCATTGCGCGCGCCGAAGCCCGGGTTGGGCCGGGAATCGGGAAACCGCTGCTGCGGCTCCATTCCTGGAACCACTTCCGACTTGAAGGGGTGGCGGGTATGCGCCTCAATGTCGAAGATCTTGCGCCGGTCCCTGAACTCGGCCAGCGTCACCGCAAGACCATCGCGTCCGGCACGGCCGGTGCGACCAATGCGGTGGGTGTAGTCTTCGGCCTTCATCGGCAGGCCAAAATTAAACACATGGGTGATGGTGGGCACGTCGATTCCGCGCGCCGCGACGTCGGTAGCCACCAGGATCTGCACATGGCCCTCGCGCAGCGCCATCAGCCGACGGTTGCGAAGGCCCTGGTTCAGCGCCCCGTGCAAGGCCACGGCACTGAAGCCTTCCTGCTGCAGGTCGTTGGCGAGTCCATCGCACTCGATCTGCGTGCTGGCGAAGACGATAGCCTGGTTGATCGTGGTGTCACGCAGCCAGTGGTCCAGCAGCCGGCGCTTGTGCTGCGCGTTGTCAGCCCAGAACAGCACTTCGCGGATGTTCTGGTGGCGCTCCTGCGGGCTGTCGATCTGCAGCCTCTGGGGCTCGCGCATGACCCGGCTTGCAAGTTGCTGGATACGCGGCGCCAGCGTGGCGCTGAACATCATGGTCTGCTTGCGCCCGGCCGTCAGCTGGTTGACTTCAGCCAGGTCGTCGGCAAAGCCCAGGTCGAGCATGCGGTCGGCCTCGTCGACCACCAGGAACTGCACCTGATCGAGCTTGATCTGCATTGAACGCTGCAAGTCAAGCAGGCGCCCCGGCGTCGCGACCACCAGGTCGGCGTTCTGCAGCTTGGCGATCTGCAGCTGGTAGGGCATGCCGCCGACGATATTGGCCACGCGCAGCCCGCGGCAATGGCGCACCAGGTCAATCGCGTCGTGCGCCACCTGCTGCGCGAGCTCTCGGGTCGGGCACAGCACCAGCGCGCCGGGCGTCGCCGCCTTGAAGTTTCGGCTGCTAGTGGGATCCTTGCGGCGCGGCTTCTTGGGCGGCGCTTCGCCCTTGGCAAGGGCTTGCGCGCAGGCGCGCTCAAACTCGTCACGCTCTTGGTTCGCGACGGCCGCTTGCTGGCCCAGCAGGGTATGCAGCACCGGCAGCAGGAAAGCCGCGGTTTTTCCGCTGCCGGTCTGGCTTGACACCATCAGGTCGATGAACTTGGCGCCGTCGTCGTGTCCCAACGTGCCCTGCATCGCCAGCGGGATGGTCTTTTCTTGAACCACGGTCGGCTGCGTGAAGCCCAGGTCGTGCACCGCCTGCAGCAACTCGGGCGCCAAGCCCATCTTGATGAAACCGCTCGGAATCGGGGGTTCTGCAGCCGTCTCCAGCGCCAGCGCGTCGTCTGCCAGAACCGCGGCTGGCTCCACGAAGGCCAGAGCGTTTTCGGCGCCTGTGTTCAGTCCAGGCGCGGCCTCGCCATGCAAGTCAAATGCGTTTTTCATAAAATTCTCTCGGTCGAGCACGCCGGGGGTGAGCCGCGGCGATTTCGTTTTTGG
>CAISIP010000658.1 GCA_903885415.1 uncultured beta proteobacterium | reverse complement strand
GGCGTGTCGCTGTCGCAGCTACTCGCCGGTGTGGTGCAGGCCGTCGGCCAGGCCTTCCGGTCCCCGGTGTGGACCATGGTCGAGGTGGTCGAGCTGCGCGCCAGCGGCGGCCATGTGTTCATCGGCGTGTCCGAGCGAGATGCACAGGGATCTGTGCTGGCCAAGGCCAGCGCGGTGATCTGGCAGTCGACGGCCGACACCATCCTGCCCGAATTCGAACGCGCCACCGGCGCGCAACTGGCGCCGGGTATCAAGTTGCTGGTGCGGGCGCGGCCGGTTTTCAAGGCCCAGCACGGATTCAGCCTGGAGATCGACGCGATCGACCCGCAGTACACGCTGGGGGATCTGGAGGCGCGCAAGCGCGAGATACGCGCGCTGTTGCGCGCCGAGGGCATTTTTGACGCCAACCGGCAGCTCGCTGCGCCCTGGGATTTCAGCGCGGTGCTGGTGCTGGCGCCTGCCGGCGGCGCCGGGCTCGGCGATTTCCAGGCCGAGGCGAACCGGCTCGCCGAAGCCGGGCTTTGCCGCTTCGATTATGTGTTCAGCCGCTTTCAGGGCGAGGGCGCCGCAGCGGAAATGGTCGCCGCGTTGCAGGGGGCCGTGGCCGCCTGGCCGCACGCGCGCCAGCACCCGCCCGACGCGTTGGTCATCATCCGCGGCGGAGGCGCCGTCAACGACCTGGCCTGGCTCAACGACTACGCGCTGGCGCGGGCTGTCTGTGCGTTTCCGGTTCCGGTACTCAGCGGTATCGGCCACGAGCGCGACAGCACACTGATCGACGAGGTCGCCCATATCCGCTTCGATACGCCGAGCAAGGTGGTCGCCGCCATCGAGCAGCGGATCGTCACCCGCGCGCAGGAGACCCAGGCGAATTTTTCGCAGGTGGCCGTGCTGGCGGCGCGCAGGCTGAAGGCGGCCCAGGCGCAAGCGGCTGCCCTGGACGCCGAGCTGCGATCGCTGGCCCTGCGCCACATCGCGCAGGGGCGCCTTGACACAAGGGCTTTGCACTCCGATATCGGGCTGGCTGCGCTGCATGGCTTGCGGCTGGGGTCGCAGCGCGCGCGCGATACGCTGCAATCGGTGAAGGACCAGGCGCTGGCGCAGCTGGCGCAGGCCCAAAGCGAGATTCCGGCCTGCTGGACGCGCATCGCGGTTCGGACGCAGGGCGCGCTGCGCGCGGCGTCGAGCGCCAATGACGCGGCACTGGCGCTGCTGGCGTCAGCCGGCGCGCAGCGGATCAAGGACGCGGCCACCGGCGCGCGGGCGCTGATGCGCGAGATCGCCGGACAGGGGCCCGAAAAGACCCTTCGTCGCGGCTTTGCCGTTGTACGTGGCGACGACGGCCGGCCGCTCAGCCGCGCGGCGCAGCTGCGCGATGGGGTACGCGTTGAAATCCAGTTCCAGGACGGCCGGATCGGCGCGACGGCCGGGAAACCGATGGGGGATAGCCGATGAAGAGCAAGTCGTTCAAGGACGCCTATGGGGTGCTGCAAAAGCACGCACAAACCCTGCGCGACCAGCAGGAACCCAACATCGATGACCTGCTGGGCATCGTCACCGAGTCGGTAGAGGCCTACAAGCTGTGCCAGCAGCGCATCGAGGCGGTGGAGCTGGCGCTCAAGAAAGCTTTGGGCGACGGCGCCCCGCAGGCGGGACACGCGCTGCGCGCCGAGGCACCGCCACCCTCTGACGCCAACGACCCCGACGACATACCGTTCTAAGGCCAGGCAGGGATAGACGGCCAGCGCATGTCGGACGACTACCAGATCGAGATTCCGCAGTCCTTCATGGCCTTGTACACCGACGCCGGGCGCGGCAAGCCCAACGCGCAGCGGTCGGTGGTGGCAGGGCGCTATGAGCTGTGCGAGGACATGGCGAATATGCTGACCGGCCCGGCCCGCGACACGCTGTTCGAACTGGGCATCGCAGAGTCGGACGTGTTGCAGCGTTGCCTGCGCGGCCTGCATGCGGACGGCGCCGTGTTCAGCCCCGACGAGTCGCAGTGGGTGGTGCGCCGGTTGGCCGAATTGCTCGACTGGCCCCGACTGTAACTATTTCCGAAAACCGCTG
>CAISIP010000657.1 GCA_903885415.1 uncultured beta proteobacterium | reverse complement strand
GCCAAGCCAGCCATAACCCGGTCGCGCGGCGACTTCGCAGGACTCACCGGACCCGGGATGACCGCATGCTCGGGTCCCGCCACGGCGCCCAGTCCAAGCGGGCGCGTCACGCCCCGCCGACGCAGCAAGGGCCCCTGTTTCTCTGCGGCGCCTTCAAAAAGGGTTGACGACGGGCGGGTTCGATGCCTTTGGCCTTGGGTTTATGCAAATAATTTCCGATATTTTCGAAAATCTAAAGTATATTTCTCAGGCGAAAAATGTTTCGCAAATATTCACCAGTCGCAATTTCAGAAACAGCGACCAAGAGGAAGAGGAAGAGCATGACCCAACTAAACGTCAACGGCGCAATGCGCACATTCGAAGCCGAGGCCGATACGCCACTGCTGTGGGTGCTGCGGGAACAACTCGGCCTGACCGGAACGAAATACGGCTGCGGAATTGCACAATGCGGCGCCTGCACGGTGCATATCGACGGTGTACCCACGCGCAGTTGCGTGCGGCCGGTCTCGAGCGTCAGTGCCGCTGCGAAGGTAGTGACTATCGAAGGGCTGTCGGCCGACGGGTCGCATCCAGTGCAAAAAGCCTGGGCTGCGCTCGACGTGCCGCAATGCGGGTTTTGCCAAAGCGGAATGATCATGGCGGCAACGGCTCTGCTCAAGGCCAAACCGATGCCTACAGACGCCGACATTGACGAGGCAATGACCAATATTTGCCGCTGTGGCACCTACAACCGGATCCGGGCTGCAATCAAGGTGGTCGCCAATGGCGGAAATGCCAAGCTCGCCGGCCTGTCCATTCAGCATGCAAATGGGAGCACCACATGAATGCCAATCACGATGTCAAAGGCGCGCTGAATGGCGGGACAACCGCTGTTTCCCGGCGCCAATTTCTTGCCGCTTCTACGGTCACGGGCGGGTCGCTGGTATTCGCCTTTCATGTTCCCCTGGCCGGAGAAGCCCTCGCGCAACCGGCATCCGCAGAGGTCAACGCCTGGGTCGTGGTGCACCCGGACGACAGCGTGGTCATCCGCATCGCGCGCTCCGAGATGGGACAAGGAACGCTGACCGGGCTGGCGCAGCTGGTCGCAGAGGAACTCGACTGCGATTGGTCTAAGGTCACGACCGAATACCCGACTCCGGGGCAGAACGTCGCGCGTAACCGGGTCTGGGGCAATTTTGGCACCGGTGGCAGCAGGGGAATCCGCGAATCGCAGGACTATGTGCGCAAGGGCGGCGCTGCTGCCCGGACCATGCTGGTACAGGCAGCGGCAGACGAATGGAAGGTCGCAGCCTCCGAATGCCGCGCCGCCGCTGGCGTGATCACCCACCGCGCAAGCGGCCGCAGCACAAGTTACGGCAAGGTGGCCGCAGCCGCGTCCAAGCTCGCACCGCCCGCCACCGTCGCGCTCAAGGATCCCAAAGACTGGACGCTGGCCGGCAAGCGGCTGGCCCGGCTCGACACCGTCGACAAGACCACTGGGCGGCAGATATACGGGCATGACCTGAAGCTGCCGGGAATGCTCAATGCAGCCATCAAGGAATGTCCGGTTTTTGGCGGAAAGCTCAAGAGCTTCAATGCGACGGCCGCAGCCGGTCGACCCGGCGTGAAAAAGGTGCTGCAGGTTGGCGACACCGCCGTGGCGGTCATCGCCGACACCTGGTGGCACGCCAAGACCGCACTCGACGCAGTGCGCATCGAATGGGACGAAGGCCCCAACGCCAAAGCATCCAGCGAGGGCTTTGACGCGATTCTGAAAGCGGGGCTCAACGCGCCCCAGGCGGCGATCGGAAACCAGAACGGCGACGCCCTGGCGGCTATAGCGGCGTCTGCACGCAGGATCGAAGCGGTCTACTCGCACCCGCATCAGAACCACGCGACGATGGAAACCATGAACGCGACGGCGCGCTACACGCCCGAGCGTTGCGAAGTCTGGACGCCAACCCAAAATGGCGAGGCAGCCCTCGCAGCGGCCTCCGAAGCGTGCGGTCTGCCGGTGGCGAAGTGCGAAGTCTACAAATTGCACCTGGGCGGAGGTTTTGGCCGCCGCGGCATGAGCGACTATGTTCGACAAGCCGTTTTGTTGGCCAAGGAAATGCCGGGAACACCGATCAAGCTGATCTGGTCACGTGAGGAGGACATGACACAGGGTCGATACCACCCGATAACCCAGTGCAAACTGACTGCGGGTCTGGACGGCCAGGGCAACATCACCGGACTGCACATGCGCATTTCGGGCCAGTCGATTTTGGCGGCCGTCTTTCCGCAAAACGTCGTTAACGGGAAGGACCCGATCGTCTTTCAAGGTCTCAACGCCACCGGGCCCGAGGCGGGCATCGGCTACACCATCCCCAACCTGCTGATCGACCATGCGATGCGCAACCCGCATGTTCCGCCGGGCTTCTGGCGGGGCGTGAACCTCAACCAAAACGCCGTCTACCTAGAGTGTTTCATTGACGAAGTGGCGCATGCAACCCAACAAGATCCGCTGGCGCTGCGGCGAAAGCTGATGGCGAACCATCCCAAGCATCTGGCGGTGCTCAACGCCGCTGCCGAACGTGGCGGATGGGGCCAGCCCGCACCGGCGGGCGTGTTCCGAGGCTTGGCCCAGACCATGGGCTACGGAAGCTATGTAGCCGCATGCGCCGAGGTCAGCGTGAGCGCGCAGGGCGTGCTGAAGGTTCTGCGCATCGTTGCGGCTACCGATCCCGGTTACGCAGTCAATCCGCAGCAGATAGAGGCGCAGGTGGAGGGCTCCTTTGCGTACGGGCTGTCGGCAGCGCTGTATGGCTCGTGCACGGTCAAGGACGGGCGCATCGAGCAGACCAACTTCCACACCTATCCGGTACTCAAGATGGAAGACATGCCAAAGGTGGAGACCGTGCTGGTTTCGTCGGGCGGCTTCTGGGGCGGCGTTGGCGAGCCGACGATCGCCGTGGCGGCGCCCGCCGTGCTAAACGCTATATTTGCGGCAACCGGTAGGCGTATCAGGGACCTGCCCCTGAAAGACCAAAACCTGCAAAGGGCCTAAGGCGGCGTTAAGGCGCATGATGGCCCTCTTGACTTCGGCGGCGCACAGGAAGTGGCCGACGCGGCCCATTGTGTCGCTTGAAAGGCGCCATCTTGTCGTTGTCGCAATGACCGGGTGGCTGGCCTGCGCGCGGCCGGTGGCTGCGGCCGCTTTGCCAGACGATCTGGCGGCGGCGGTTGCGGCTTTCGCCGGTGGTATGCCGGTGCGCGAGGGTCGCGTCAGCCTGGAAATCGCAGAACTGGTCGACAACGGCAACACGGTGCCGGTCAGCGTGGCCGTCGACAGCCCCATGACGGAAGCCGACCATGTCACCGCCATCTCCCTCTTCAATGAACGCAACCCGCAGCGAGAAGTGGCCCATTTCGTCCTGGGACCGTCGGCGGGTCTGGCCCGCGTGTCTACCCGTATGCGGCTTGCGACAACCCAAAGAGTGGTCGCAATCGCACGCATGCGCGACGGCAGCTGCTGGTCCCGAACGGTCGAGGTGATCGTCACCCTGGCTGCCTGCGTGGAAAGCGAGCTTTAGCGGTGGTGCGGGCGCTCATTCATGTGCCGAAGCAGCCAAGGCGTGGCGACGTGATCGAAATCCGGGCGCTGATTGAGCACCCCATGGAGACCGGATACCGCGCCGGTTCCGACGGTCAATTGCTCGCGCACGACCTGATCCGCTGGTTCAACTGCAGCCTGGACAGCGGCAACGGCAAGGAACTGGTTTTCAGCGCGCAACTGTTTCCTGCGATTGCAGCCAACCCCTATCTCGCGTTTCACCTGCGCGCCAACAAGGAGGGTACGCTGCATTTCAGCTGGGAAGGCGACCACGGTTTTCGCCATACCGAAACTGCGCCGCTTCGCGTTGTATAAGCTTTTGGGCCAGGGCCGACCGCCTCTCGCAGCTCGGTCGCCAACAGCGCGGGCCTTGCAGCTAGTGGGATTGTTCGGGGTCGGGGCCATCGTGTTCATGCTGCTTCAGCCCACGGCTTTCGCCGACCCAGTAGCCGATTCGCGCCGCTCAGGATCATTTTTCATGGGGCCTGCTTTGCAGGCGATGCAGGAAGACGACACGCAGAACCCGGCGATGCTGTGGGTCCGCGAAGGCGAGGCGCAGTGGACGCTGAGGAGCGGACACGTCGCCAAGTCCTGCGCCGACTGCCATGGCGAGATCGGCAACATGCGCGGCGTCGCGGCGCGGTACCCCGCCATGTCCGACCCGCTCGGGCGCCCACTGGCGCTGGGCGGACGCATCAACCAGTGCCGACAAAGCCAGCAGCAGGCCCCGCCATTCGCAGCCGAAAGCCGCGAACTGCTGGCGCTTGAAAGCGCCTTGGTGCACCAGTCGCACGGCATGGCGATGTCGCCAGCCCCAGACCCGCGTCTGGCGCCCTTCGTCGAACGCGGCCAAGCCCGTTATTTTCAGCGTTTGGGCCAACTCAACCTGTCGTGCGCCCATTGCCATGACCGCCATGCCGGCGCGCGTTTGGGCGGCAGTTTGATACCACAGGCGCACCCGATCGGCTACTCGGCGTACCGGCTGGAATGGCAGACCATGGGTTCTTTACAGCGCAGATTACGCAACTGCATGAACGGCGTTCGCGCCCAGCCATTTGCATTTGGGTCGCAGGAACTCGTCGAGCTCGAGCTGTACCTGGCCTGGCGCGCCAAGGGCATGCTGCTGGAAAAACCCTCGGTGCGCCCCTGAGTCCCGGGCTGGCTCGATCCTGACTATTTCGTGCCGGTGATCGGCAGCTTGGGCATGCTGAGTTGCTGGCGTGTCAGCGTGTGGGACCACTTGACCTGGCCCACATCGTTGAGCACCCGCATGACGATGCGGCGCTCGGCGCGGCTGCCCTCAAAGCGCAGGTGGCAGAAATTGCGCTCGCCCATCACCACCGTGCCCGGCACCAGATTGGAGCGCACGCGCAATGACTCATCGACATAAGTGCCCGCGGTCAGCGGGGAACAGGTCAGGTCGTGCAGCGGGTAGGCACCTGGGCGCTCGATGCGGGTGAGCTCGCTGCGATGGATGTCGCCGGACAGGAACACCACGCCATCGACCCGGCTCTCGGTCAGAAACTTCAGCAGGTCGTCGCGCTCCTGCTGGTAGAAAAGCCAACTGTCGCCCCTTGCGCTTTGATGCAGCATCTGGCCGCCGCTGGCGATCAGCTTGAACGCAGCGGTCGAGTTCAACAGCGCGTTCTTCAACCAGTCCATCTGCGGCTTTCCGAACATCACCCGGGCCGGATTATTGAGGCGATGGTCGTCCCGGTAGTAACGGTCGTCGAGCAAAAAGACGTCCACATCGTTGAAGCTGAAAGTACCGAATGCGCCAGGCAGCTCGGGCAGACCAAAGCCGGGATTGGGCCAGTAGCGCTGCTGCAATTCCAGGGCCTCACGCTTGAACATGAAACTGCTGTTGCTGTCGTTGGGTCCGTAATCGTGGTCATCCCATATGGCAGCATGCGCCCCGGTCTGCAGCAGCGGCTGCAG
>CAISIP010000656.1 GCA_903885415.1 uncultured beta proteobacterium | reverse complement strand
CGGCGCTGAGGATGACCGCGGCCCGGGTGCCCAGTTGCCCGAGTTGGGCGACCAGCCCGGGTACCGTCGCGGGCGGTGTGCAGATCAGCGCCAGGTCCGGAACGCCGGGTAGCGCCGCGGCAGTGGCGAAGACCGGCTTGCCGCCCAGCGACTGGTAGCGGGTGTTCACCGCGTACACAGGGCCTTGGAATCCGCTGGTGGTCAGATTGCGCCAGACCGTCGCGCCGACGCTGGCGGGTCGGTCTGAGGCGCCAAAAACGGCGACGCTGGAAGGGGAAAACAGCGAATCCAGGTTGCGAATGCTCATAGCGCGATGCTGTCGATGGGATGCAGTCGATTGTGTTTGCGCAGCGCAGGCGAGGCTTTGCGGAAATCGGTGGCGCCCATCGGGCATGACGGCGCAATGCGAGGGGATTGACCTACATCAAGGCTCGGGACGGCGCCGAACCTAAATTGAGACCACGGTTCCTCACCCGGGGCGACTGCACACCCAAGGACGCTCTATGTACAACCGCATTCTGGTTCCCGTCGACGGCAGCTCGACCTCCAACCATGGTCTTGAGGAGGCCGTCAAGCTGGCCACCGTGACCGGTGGCCGCCTGCGCCTGCTGCATGTCGTCGATCAGCTCTCGGCAGCCATGAGCATGTCATCGGGTTACGGGCCGATGAACGCAGATATCTTTCGCCTGCTCAAGGACGGTGGCGAACGGATCCTGCAAGAGGCGCGTGGCAGCGTCGAGCGCGGCAGCCGGGTTGCGGTCGACACCGCGCTGGTCGAGGGCTATTCGGGTCGCCTGTGCGACCTGGTTGCCGAGCAGGCACGCGAGTGGGGTGCGGATCTGGTGGTGCTGGGTTCGCACGGCAGGCGCGGTATCGGTCGGGTGGTTCTCGGCAGCGACGCCGAACAGATCATCCGCAGCGCACACCTGCCGGTGCTGGTTGTGCGCGAACCGGATCAGGATCGCATCAGCCGCCGGTAGAACCACGGCTTGGCACACTCGGCCGTGGCCAGATAGCACGGCACCAGGGCCGCCAGCAGCACGAGCACCAACGGGTTGCGGAAATGGAGCAGGATTGAAGCGCCAGCACACGTTTTCTGGCGCTGAGCCGGTTCGGCCCGTGGCGCAGCAGCATTTGCGCCGCTTGCGCGGTGCTGAGACCTTGGGCCGTGTCGACAGCCGGCATGACCGGCTTTGCAGCGCGGTCTAAGGGGTCGCCATGCGTGGCGGACCCTTAACCGTACGTCTTGTCGGTGCTGGCAGGCACCGGCACCGCAGCCTTGAATTGGCCGATCAGGGCGCTGGTTCCCCGCACCAGCAACTGGGTGTCGAGTCCGACGGCGACGAAGGTCGCGCCTAGCGACAGATAGTGCTTGGACAGCGCGACGTCCGCACTCAGTATCCCAGCCGCCTTGCCGGCGCGGTTAATGCGGCCGATCGCGTCCTCTATCGCCGTCTGCACCTCGATATGGCCGGCGTTGCCCACATGGCCCATCGACGCCGAGAGGTCTGCCGGCCCGATGAACACGCCGTCTATGCCTTCGGTGGCGACGATGGCGTCCAGGTTGGCGAGCGCGAGCCGGGTCTCGGCTTGCACCAGCAGGCAGATCTGCGCGTTGGCTTCATGCGGGTAAGCCGGGTTGCGTCCCCAGTTTGAGGCGCGCGCGCCGCCCATGCCCCGGACTCCCTGGGGCGGATAGCGGCAGGCCTGCACCAGCGCGCGCGCCTGCTCGGGCGTGTCGACCATTGGGACCAGCAGCGACTGCACGCCGAGGTCGAGGTACTGCTTGATTAACGCGGTGTCGCCAACGGGTAGGCGTGCGATCGGGTGGCTGGAAAAGGCGGCGATGGTCTGTAGCTGCGCCAGGATGCTACGCAAGTCGTTGGGCGCATGTTCGCCGTCGATCAGCAGCCAGTCAAAGCCCGCTCCGGCGCAGATCTCGGTGCTATACGGATTGGCCATGCTGACCCATAAGCCGATTTGCGCCCGGCGCTGCTGGAGCGCCTGCTTGAAGGGGTTGACAGTGGTTGGCATGGTGTGCTTTGAACGGACTGGAAGGTCGGAATGGTAAGGGATTCCCTGGCCTGTTGGATGATCGGTGGCTGTAAGCCCATCCAGTAACATGGGCCCATGGCCAAAGAGAAGAACGTCTACACCTGCACCGATTGCGGCGGCACCAGTCCCAAATGGCTAGGGAAGTGCCCGTCGTGCGGCGCATGGAACACGCTGATCGAGTCGGTGGCCGAGAGCGGCGCCCCGGCCAGAAACCGCTTTGCGTCGCTGGCCCGCAGCGCCGCAGTCGCGTCGCTGTGCGACATCGAAGCGACCGAGATGGAGCGTACGCCGACCGGCCACGAAGAGCTCGACCGGGTTCTGGGCGGCGG
>CAISIP010000655.1 GCA_903885415.1 uncultured beta proteobacterium | reverse complement strand
CTTTCGAATCGACTGCCCGAAGACCAGCGTGCGTTCGGGCGCAAGGCGGGTCTTGCCCTAGCGCTTGTCACCCGGCTAATGTTGCTGGCGAGTCTGGCTTGGATTGTCACGCTGGTCGAACCGGTGCTCTCGATTTTTGGCCAGAGCCTTTCCTGGCGCGACATGATTCTGATTTCGGGCGGGCTTTTTCTGCTCTACAAGGCGACCACCGAAATCGGTGCCAGCGTTTCCGCCGGCCCCGAGTCTGCCCATAGCGCTGGCAGGGCTGCGCCCATCACCCTGCGTGCCGCGATTCTGCAAATCGGAATCATCGACATCATTTTTTCGCTCGACTCGGTCATCACGGCAGTGGGGATGGTCGATCAGTTGTGGGTGATGGTGGCTGCCGTGGTGGTCGCCATGGTCGTGATGGTGGTCGCTTCCGAGCCGCTGGCCAATTTCGTCGCAGCGCACCCGACGGTGAAGATGCTCGCGCTTTCTTTTCTGTTGCTGATCGGCGTGGTTCTCGTCGCAGACGGCCTTGGCCTGCACATTCCAAAAGCCTATGTGTACTTTGCGCTGGCGTTTTCGATTGCCGTTGAAAGTCTCAACCACGTTAGCCGGCGCAAACGCCCGGGCTCCGGGTTGCGCTGAAGCGAGCGCGCGCCGGCATCAGGCGTAGCTCACCCAGTCGACATACTGCGCAGCGTCTAGGTGCGGCAAGGTGTTGAACGTCAGCAGCGTGTGGCGTTTGGGGTTGAATGAAAACTCGGTCACCGAGGTGTTGCGGATGCGCAGGTTCAGCTCGATCGTCGTCTGCGGCGCTGTACCGAGCACATGGCCCACAGCTGTCGATATCGGGCCGCCGCTGGAGACGAGCAGCACGTTGCCATCAAAGTTGTCGCGCACATGGTCCAGCGCGCTGCGGACGCCCTCGACGAAGGCCGGGTAGGAGGGCATTCCTCGGGGGCTCACGCCGCCGCCCATCCACTGCGTCAGGCCGTCGCGGAGCAGTCTGAAGTGCTGGCGGTAGATCTCGGGGGTATCGGGTTTTCCCAGCGGCTGCGGGTGTATCGCCGCGATCACTGCGGCGCTGTCGTACTCGTTGAGCCCGGGCCATGGGAGCGCCTTAAGAGCGACTTCAGCGCCCTCGCAAATGGCAGCGAAAGTCTGCGTTTGACGCCGCAGCGTCCCGGTTAACGCGGCCTGGAACCGGACGCCCTTGTGCGCCAGATACTCGCCCAGGCGCCGGCTCTGGCGCAGGCCCAATGCGCTGAGCTGGTCATAGTCCTCGGCGCCAAAAGACGCTTGGCCATGGCGTACCAGGTAGAGAGTTCCCATGCCGCTATTGTCCCTGCTGCGTTCGACCGGCCGCAATCACGGTGGGACGATCCGCAACAGCCTATAAGGCAGCTCCAGCGCCGCCCGACCAGTCGAGCTTACCCGCGGTGCCGAGATGCGTCAGGTAAAGCCGAAGGTCCAGCTCGAGCTGGTGGTAGTCGGGCTGCATGTAAGTGCAGAGCTTGTAGAAGGCCTTGTCGTGCGTCTTTTCCTTCAGGTGCGCCAGCTCGTGGACGGCGATCATTCTCAGAAATGCGATCGGCGTGTCGCGAAACAGCGCCGCGATGCGGATTTCGTGCTTGGCCTTGAGCTTGTGGCCCTGCACCCTTGACACCGTGGTGTGGGTTCCCAGTACGTGTGCGACAACCTGCAGCTTGCTGCAATAACCGACTTTGCTGATCGGGCTCGCGCCACGTAGGTACTCGCCCTTGATCGCGACCACATAGTCGTACAGGGCGCGGTCGGTGCGTACAGTGTGCGGCGTGCCGTACCTTTGCTGCAGCATCGTTCCGAGCAGGCCACGGTCCGCCAAGTCCTGCGCGCGAGCGAGTACATTTTCCGGGTAGCCTTGCAGATATTTCATGCTGCGACAGATTCTAGGCCGCCAGTGCCGCAGCCCCGCAGCGCAGCGGTCATTGACAGGCTGGCGCCGGATTTTGTACACTGTATACAGTCATGCGTGCCCACCCTCCCGCCCAGTTGCTCAAACTCGAAACGACCCCCGACCTTGTCGACCGCGTGTACCGGGCCGTTCTAGACGCGATCAGCGAGGGTTCGCTGGCGCCCGGGGAGCGCATCACCCAGGAGGATATGGCGAGCAAGCTGGCGGTGTCGCGCCAGCCGGTGCTGCAGGCTCTGCGCCAGTTGAAGAACGACGGATTCGTTCAAGACGCACCGGGCCGGGGCGTTCTCGTC
Source organism: uncultured beta proteobacterium (assembly GCA_903885415.1). Classification (GTDB taxonomy): domain Bacteria; phylum Pseudomonadota; class Gammaproteobacteria; order Burkholderiales; family Burkholderiaceae_C; genus CAISIP01. Next base: position 5,190 of record CAISIP010000655.1, on the reverse strand, counting down.
GCGCCACTGGACGCGCTTTGGATGGGCCAGGTTTATCAGGTGCGCGGCGCGCTGGACCGGCTTGCTGCACACCTGGCTGCGGGCCTGCGCCATCCGGTCGATCCGAAGCTGATCGAACAGGGGCGCAAAGCGGCCCGCGGCAAGAACATCAAGGCCATGATCGACGCCGACATGGCGTTTCACAGCGCCATCTATGAGGCCTCGGGCAACCCCCTGATCGCGCAGACTGCGCAGCACCATTGGCGCCATCTGCGCCGGGTCATGGGTGGCGTGCTGCAGTCCTCCGGCCAGCGCGAAGCGGTCTGGGACGAGCACGAAGCGATCGCCGACGCCATACGGGACGGCGACGCCGACCGGGCAGCCGACCTGATTGACCAACACGGACGCAGCGCCAGCGATGCCTTGGCGCTGCGACTTTCTCAAGTTCTTGACAACCAGACCGCAGGCAAACCATGAAACTCAATGCGCAACAACTCCAGCAGTTTGAACACGAAGGCTATCTGTTTTTCCCCGGCCTGTTTTCCCCCGAGGAGACGCGGACTCTGACGGAAGCGGTACCCGAGCTCTACAGTCGGCGCGATGCTTACAACGTGCGGGAAAAAGGCAGCGATGCGGTGCGTACCAATTTCGCGGCGCACATGGTGAGCAAGCCTTTCGCCAAGCTGGCACGCCACCCACGGATGGTGGAGCCGGTCGAGGCACTATTTGGTGAAAAGCTCTACATGCACCAGTTCAAGATCAACGGCAAGATGGCTTTTGAGGGCGATGTATGGCAGTGGCATCAGGACTATGGAACCTGGCTCAACGATGACATGATGCCGACCGAACGCGCGATGAACGTCGCGATATTTCTGGACGACGTCAACGAATACAACGGTCCGTTAATGTTCATACCCGGCAGCCACAATCGCGGCGTAGTTGAGGCTCGGCACGACCTGTCGACCACCAGCTATCCGCTGTGGACGGTTGGCAACGAGCTGATCTCGACGCTGGTGCAACGCGCCGGCGGCAAGCAGGGTGGAATCGTCAGCCCCAAGGGCCCCGCCGGCTCGATGATCCTGTTTCACAGTTGCCTGGTTCACGCGTCGACCAGTAATCTGTCGCCATGGAACCGGGTCAGCGTCTACCTGAGCCTGTGTGCCGTGAGCAACCATATCCGTCGCCACAAGCGCCCCGAGTTCATCGCGCACCGCGACTTCACGCCGATCGAATGCCTGCCCGACGACTGCCTGCTCAAGGACTACCCGGTTGACTTGCCATGGAAGGACGGGATGCCCGGCAGCGCGCTGCAAACGTCGCTGGTTCCATTTGATGAACACAAGGCGGCGGCATGAGCCTTTACACAAAGCTGCGGCAGCGTGCCGCTGAATGCCGACCGGTGCGCGTTGGCCTGATTGGCGCCGGAAAATTCGGCTCGATGTATCTCGCACAGATTCCGCGCACGCCCGGGGTGCACCTGGTCGGCATCGCCGACCTGTCGCCCGACGCTGCGCGCGCCAACCTAGCGCGCGTAGGCTGGAGCGCGCAGCAGACGCAGGCCGCCTCGCTCGACGCTGCAATTGCGTCCGGGACGACCCATATTGGCGAGGACTGGCGCGCCCTGGTGTCGCACCCGGCGATCGACGTCGTCGTCGAATGCACCGGCCACCCGATCGCGGCGGTCGACCATTGCCTGGACGCCTTCGCGCATGGAAAGCATGTGGTGAACGTCACCGTGGAGGCCGACGCTTTCTGTGGGCCGCTGCTGGCGCGTCGGGCGGCGCAGGCGGGCGTCATTTATTCGCTGGCTTTCGGCGACCAGCCGGCGCTGATTTGCGACCTGGTCGACTGGGCACGCACCTGTGGCTTCCCGGTGGTTGCCGCCGGGCGTGGCCACAAGTGGCTGCCGCATTTCAACCAGTCGACGCCCGACACCGTCTGGGGCTACTACGGACTCACACCCGAGCAGGCCGAGCGCGGTGGACTGAATCCGAAAATGTTCAACAGCTTTCTGGACGGATCCAAGCCGTCGATCGAGAGCAGCGCGGTTTCCAACGCCACAGGCCTGGGCGTTCCGTCCGACGGACTGCTGTATCCGCCGGCCAGCGTAGAAGACATCCCATTCGTCACGCGACCGGTTAGCGAAGGCGGCGTACTGGAGCGCAAAGGCATGGTCGAGGTAATTTCTTCGCTGGAGGCTAACGGCCGCAAGATACCTTATGACATTCGCATGGGCGTCTGGGTCACGGTCGAGGCAGAGACCGACTATGTGAAAAACTGTTTTGAAGAATACAACGCCCACACCGATCCGAGCGGTCGCTACTTCACCTTGTACAAGCGCTGGCACCTGATCGGCCTGGAGGTCGGTATGTCGGTTGCCAGTGTGGCGCTGCGCGGCGAACCGACGGGCGTTGCCACCGGTTGGAACGCCGATGTCGTTGCGACCGCCAAGCGCGACCTGAAGGCGGGTGAAATGCTTGACGGCGAAGGCGGCTACACGGTCTGGGGCAAGCTGCTGCCGGCTGACAAGTCGCTGCGCATCGGCGGCCTGCCGCTGGGGCTGGCGCACGGGATCAAGCTGCTGCGGCCGGTGCGCCAGGGCCAGTCGCTGTGCTGGGCCGACGTGGCGATCGACACCACGACCCGCGCCTACCAACTGCGCCGGGAAATGGAAACGCTGTTTGCGGATTCGGACGCTCGTGTTGCCTGAGCGCGCCTGGACAAGCTGCGGCGCCTGACTGCGCTACGCACTAAGGGTGCTGGGCCGTGGCGCCAGCACACCGGCGAATACCGCGCTGTCCACATTGCCGCCGCACAGTGTGGTCCCGACCACCTGACCGACCAGCCCGGCCCGCTCCTGCATCGCCGCGGCAAAGCTCGCCGCGCCGGCGCCTTCGGCGACGTTGTGCGTGTCGTGGAACAGGTCGCGCATGGCTTGTGCAACTGCGTCGTCACTGACCTGTACCACGTGGTCTATATGCCGGGCCATGATCGCAAGTGCTGACGCTTCGGCTAGCCGGACTGCCATACCGTCTGCGATCACGGTGGCCACGGGCGACGCGACAACGCGTCCGGCAGCCAGCGAGTCGGCGTAGGTGGTGGCGTGGGCGCTGACTACGCCGACGATGCGCATGCGCCGACCCAAAGCGAGCTTCGCGGCAATCGCGGCGCAGGCGCCGGAGCCCAAGCCTATCGGCACATAGACCACGTCTAGATTCGGGACCGCGCGAAAGAACTCCCACCAGTAGGTACTGACGCCGCAGATCAGCGTGGCATCAAAGCTCGGAACCATCAGCGCGCCGCGCTGGTGCGCGAGCGCGAGCGCGTATTCGCGGCTGGCCTGGAAGTCGTCACCCCACTCGATCAGGTGCGCGCCAAGCGCGCGCATCGCCGCGTTCTTTTCCACCGAGTTGCCGATCGGAACGACGATGGTGCAGGCCACCCCATGTGCACGCGCGGCCCAGGCGACGCTCTGACCATGGTTTCCGCGCGTCGCGCTGATTACCTCGCGCGGCAATGTCCCTTGCGCGCGTAATGCGTTGAAGTACACCAGGCCGCCGCGGATCTTGAAAGCGCCCACCGGGGTGTGGTTTTCGTGCTTGATCCAGCAGTCGGTCCCCAGACGCTGGCTGAGCAGGCCCCATCGGTACTGCGGCGTTGCCTGGAACTCACGGTAGACCACCTGTGCGGCAGCCTCGATGTCGGATAGCGATGGAAGCTGCACGGGAAACCCTCAGATGCAAACGCTGCCGGTGATGCAGCTGACCGTGTCGCCACCGACCCAGACCTGCCCGGCCGTGTCGCGTTCGACGAAGACGCGCCCGGCGCGCTGCAGACGCTCACCCTGGGCCGCAAGATAGTGGGCGGGCATGACGCCGTCTGCGATCAGCCATTGCGCCAGGCTTGCGTTCAGACTGCCGGTGACCGGGTCTTCGTCTATGCCCATGTGCGGTGCAAAGGCACGCACGGCGAGTGCCGGCGCATCGCTTCCGACCGCCGCCGGCTGCAGCCCTGCAACGCCGACCTTGTGGCCGAGCGCCTTCAATGCGCTGAAGTCGGGATTGAGCCTCAGCACGCTTTGCGCCGTGTTCAGCAGCAGGCAAAGCCATCGCGTTCCGTTGTCGAGCCACTGCGCCGAGCGGACCTGCTCCGTGGGAAGACCCAGCGCGGTGGACAGTTCCGCCAGCAGCGTGCGGTCTGGCACGCTGCGCTGCATCGGCGGCGCGCCAAAAGCCAAGCGCTGCGCGTCGCGGCGTACGCGCACCAGCCCTGCGCCGCACTGCTGCAGCACGAATTCCGCTGACTTGGGGGCGCCGCCGGCAACTAGCCAGGCGTGGCAGCTGCCCAACGTCGGATGGCCTGCGAACTGCAACTCCCCGGCCGGAGTGAAGATCCGCAGGCGGTAGTCGGCCTGTGCGTCGGTGGGCGGCAGCACAAAGGTGGTTTCGCTCAGGTGGGTCCAGCGCGCGAAACCCTGCATCTGGCTATCGTCTAGGCCTTGCGCGTCAAGTACCACCGCCACCGGATTGCCCATATAGGGTATGGCACTGAACACGTCGACCTGGTGAAAGCGGCGTTGCTGCATGGTGTGGCGATGGGAGTAGCGAGGTGCCGGTCAGCATTAGGGCCTGCGCATCGGGTCCGCAAGCGCGTGCGCCGCGCCATCGGCGCGCGCAACACCGACCGGCATTTTCTTGCCGATGAATACCGTTCCGATGACCGCCAGTGCAAAGGTTAGCGTCATGGCGTCGATGGACTCCCCGAGCAGTGGCACCGAGAACAGCATGCTGAAAAAGGGCTGTACCAGCTGCACCTGGCTCACGCGGACCATCCCACCCATCGCGAGTCCGCGGTACCAGGCAAAAAAGCCAATCCACATCGAGAAGATCGCCACATAGCAAAAGCCCAGCCACGCGACGGCGGTGACGGCGTCGGTGGGCCATTGCAGCCAGGTCACCGGAAGCGTTACCGGCAGACTGATCACCAGAACCCAGCAGATCGCGCGCTCGGCGCCGAGCTGCCCTGCGAGCTGCGCACCGCTGACGTAGCCGCAGGCCGCGCACAGCACCGCGAGCAGCAGCAGCAGGTCGCCCAGCTCGGCCCCGCCGCCCGCCGCTCCTGAATGCAGCCAAACGAAGGCGCCGACCCCCGCGCTGCCGGTGACGGCGCAGAGCCAGAATCCCGCGCTCGGCCGCTGCCGCAGCAACAGCG
>CAISIP010000654.1 GCA_903885415.1 uncultured beta proteobacterium | reverse complement strand
GAGAACACCGCCTACCAGTGGAACATTCTCGACGCAGCCGGTGTGGCGCTGGGTGTGCTCGCCGGCGCCTATGGCGGCACCGACAAAGACTTCGATCTGGTCCTCACTACCCGCGGCGTGAAGCAGCTGCTGGTGCAGGGTAACGCCGCGTGCGTCAAGCAGTGGCTGGAGGCGGCGATGGCCTGCGACAGGCTGAAGATACAGTCGCTCAACAACAGGGCCTCGGGCCATGAGTACGCCGACGTGGCCTGGACGGATAACGCGCTGTGGAATTTCAGGCCGGAGATCGTCATCAGCCCCACGCTGACATCGACCATCGGCACCGAGTTTGGCGCATTCGATATGGACCTGGGCCTGAACGTGAACACCATCTTGCCGCTGTGGAAGGGCGCCTGGTGGGACATCAACCGCATCCACCCGGTGGGCATCAGCACCCGCAACTTCGAGCAGGGCGGCGTGTTCTACGCGTCCCGGCTCAAGCAGGTGACCTCGCGCGACATGCTGCACCAATTGGTGAGCCTTCCCGCCATCAACACCCAGGCCCGGCTGAGCTTTGGCACCGCCTACAATGTGTGGGAGGGAAAGCAGATAGACACGAGCACCCAGAGCGACGACGGCCGCCACCGGCTGGGAATCCTCACCGGCGACTTCAGGACCGACACGCTCAAGTACAACAACGCCAAGAGCTACCAGTTGCTGAGCTACCGATACGCCTACAACGATGCGCAAACCACCACCACCGAGATCACCCAGGGCAAGTTCTGGGGCGGCGACACCGGCTTCTCGGTCAGCCAGAAGTTCTGGCACGGCGATACCGCCTTTACCGCCTACATCCGGCGCACCCGGATGAACGAGTTCCAGCCGATCGTGTCCTTCGCCGGTCTGCAGTTCAGCATACCGTTCACCCCGCAGCGCAACAAGGGGCTGGAGCACGCGGCGCTGCGCGGCGTGAACCAGTGGACCTATACCGTCGAGACCAAGATACTCGAGACCAACAACCAGCTGACCGGTGGCTTCGGCGAGCTGCCAAAAACCGGCGACACGCTGGCGCAGACGCTCAACCGCGACCGCAACGCCAGCGCCTACTACGAGAGCCGGCTGGGCAGGGTGCGCAGCGCTTTCTTGAACCTGAGCAGCGAATGAGGCGCGACACCTGATGCAGATACCGATGGGTTTTGTTTGTGGCGCACTTGTAAATGGACTGGCTTCGCGGATGGCCCTTGGCGTCTTGCTCGCGTGCGTCGCGGCCGTGGGATCGTCGGCCCGGGCGCAGGGCCTCGGCCTTGGCGCGGGCATCACCCAGCAGGACCTCAACGCGCTGCGCGGAGCGGTGGGGGCGGGCGGCGGTGGGATAGGTGGGATAGGTGGGATAGGTGGGATAGGTGGGATAGGTGGGATAGGTGGGATAGGTGGGATAGGTGGGATAGGTGGGATAGGTGGCGCCCTGCTGGCGCTGCCCGGTGGCGCAGCCGCTGACGACGAGGACCGTCCCGCCAGCAAAGACGCCGATGCCAAGGGCGGCAAGCCCCGGCTGCCCCATCTGCTGCCCAATGACTTCCAGAAGCATGTGCTCGAGGTCACCGGTAATCTCTACCCGCTGTACGGCGCCGATTTTTTTGACAATCTGCAGAACACGGCCGCCACCGTCGCGCGCTCGCCGGTCGGCGAGGACTATGTGCTGGGCCCCGGCGACCAGCTGCGCATCCGGATCTGGGGCTCGACCAGCGGCGAGACGAGCGTCACCATCGACCGCAATGGCGAGATTGCGCTGCCCAAGATGGGCAACCTGCAGCTCGCGGGCGTGCGCTACGCCAGGGCCGAGTCGCTGGTCAAGGCGCAGTTCGCGCGCTACTACAAAGACTTCGAGCTCAGCGTCACGCTGGGCCGGCTGCGCAAGATCACGGTTTATGTGGTGGGCCAGAGCCGCGCGCCGGGCAGCTACTCGCTGGGCAGCCAGTCCACCCTTACCAATGCCCTGTTTGCAAGTGGCGGCCCCAACGCCATTGGCTCGTTGCGCAAGGTGCAGCTCAAGCGCAGCGGCGCGGTGGTGGCCGAGTTCGACCTCTACCACTTCCTGAGCAAGGGCGACAAGAGCGCCGATGTGAAGCTGATGGACGGCGACGTCATCGTCTACCCGCGCGCGAGCGGCTATGTGGCTTTCACCGGCAAGGTGAATGCGCCGGGCATCTATGAAATCCGCGACCCCGGCGAGACGGTCGAAGACTACTTGGCGCTGGCGGGCGGCTTGCCGGTGGTGGCCGACCCGCGGCGCATCACGCTGGAGCGGCTCGCACCCGGCGTCGACCAGCCGCGGCGCATGGAGGCGTTTGCTTTGGACGCGCAGGGTCTCAAAAAGTCCCTGCGCAACGGCGACATCCTTAGCGTGCCGGCGATCGTCGCCGAGCTCGCCAACGGCGTCAGCCTGCGCGGCCATGTGGCGCAGCCCACCCGGGTGCCGTGGCGCGCCGGCATGCGGGTGTCGGACCTGATCACCAGCAAGGCGATGCTGAT
>CAISIP010000653.1 GCA_903885415.1 uncultured beta proteobacterium | reverse complement strand
GATGGACGAACTGTTTGAGGTGCTCACCCTGATACAGACCGGCAAGGTACGCCCGGTTCCGGTGGTGCTGGTGGGCGCTGCCTTCTGGCGCAAGGCGATCGACTTCGAGTTCTTGCTGGCAGAAGGTTTTATCAATGCGCAAGACGCGCGGATTTTTTCCATGGTCGAAACGGCAGAGGAAATTGTTGCCGCCATCCAGGCGTTTTACGCCGGGCCACCGCCAAGCCAATCTGTACCGGATTGATCCCATCCTAGGACGTTGCCGACCATGGTGGATGGCATGGGGCGATTTTGGTTAACATCATGCGGCTAGGCCCTGATCGGCCGCCGATCGGCCTGGCCCAATTGACCGCGTCCAAACTGGAGAATCCGATGCTATTTTTTCGTCCCCGCCTGTGCCTGTTCCTGGGCATCGCAGCCATGGTGTCTCTGGCTGCATGCAGCAGCCTGATGCCTTCCCCCACGGTGAATCTGTCTGCCAATCTATCGGCTGCCAGCGAGGTGCCGCCAAATGCGTCGACCGCGACCGGAACAGCGCAAGCCACGTTGAATAAGGAAAGCAACCTGCTGACCTGGAAGCTGACTTTCTCGGGGCTGAGCGGACCGGCAACTGCCGGCCATTTTCACGGGCCTGCGGCGGCTGGCGCCAATGCCGGCGTAGTGCTTCCTTTCAAAGGAACGACCAGCCCGATCGAAGGCTCCGCGACGCTCACGGCGGCACAGGCGCAGGACCTGCTGGCGGGCAAGTGGTACGCCAACATCCATACGGCCGCCAACAAAGGCGGTGAAATACGCGGCCAGATGGCCGTCAATCCCTAAAGCGAAGCCGGACCGGCATCGGGATGGCCGGCAGCGCTGCGCGCTTTGCCCGACGCATGCGGCGATGGGCTCTGGCCGCGCTACTGCTGTTAGCCGGGCCACTTTACGCCCAGTGGGCAGCCGTTGGCGGCACCGACAGGGAAACGCTGTACGCGGATGCCCAGACGATCCGCAGGGCGGGAAAGATGGCTCGAATGTGGCACCTGAACGACTTCCGGGAGGTGCAGGCCGACGCCGGCATCCGGCTCCTGTCGATCAAAAGGCGGCAGGAATACGACTGCCAGACGAGGCGCTTTCGCGGCCTGTTTTACAGCTGGCACAGCAAGAACATGGGCACCGGTGTCGTCGTCCTGCGCAGCGCGGACCCTGGGGGCTGGATTCCGGTGGCGACCGCCAATAGCGCGAGCGACATCCTGTGGAACATGGCCTGCGCCGGCCACGCTCCCCGATGATCATCATGGGGGTCGCCGGTCGCGCTGACGCCGGCAGCAGCGCTTTTTCGCTATCATGCCGCCTGACTGACCGCATTGCCTGCGGCCGCTCAGGGAGTTCAAGGGACAAGAAAGACCGTCGGGGCCGTCGGGGCCGTCGGGGCCGTCGGGGCCGCCACGGCTCCCAGGTGGTCGGCGTCCCTTTTTGTGGAACCCTCATGGACACCCGAGCTTCAAACGATTGGCAGGCGCGCGTGACCGCCCTGGTCGTCACCGTCAACAGCGCACACT
>CAISIP010000652.1 GCA_903885415.1 uncultured beta proteobacterium | reverse complement strand
GGCAGATGCCAGCCAACGCTTCGGCCAACACTTGGTGCGGCGACTCGATGGCGAGCCGCTGGCCTATATCACCGGCCACAAGGAATTTTTCGGATTGGACCTGCGGGTCGACGCGCGGGTACTGGTGCCGCGGCCCGATACCGAGACCCTGGTCGACTGGACGCTGGAGCTGTTGCCGCAGCCCGGCGCCGAGGACCCGTTGGGGCTGCGCATTCTCGACCTGGGAACCGGCAGCGGCGCGGTGGCACTGGCGCTCAAGCACAGCCGGCCCGACGCGCAGCTGCACGCGCTCGACGCCTTCCCAGAGGCGCTGTCGGTCGCCACTGCCAACGCGGTGCGCCTCGGACTGCAGGTGCGCTTCATCCACAGCGACTGGCTGGCGCAGGTGGACGGCCGCTACCACTGCATCGTCGCCAACCCCCCCTATATCGCCGGCTGCGACCCGCACCTGGCCGCTTTGCGGCACGAGCCGCTGCAGGCGCTGGCGGCGGGGCCCCAGGGGCTCGACGACATCCGCCGCATCGTGCTGCAGGCACGCGCGCACCTGCACCCAGGTGCCTGGCTGTTGCTGGAACATGGCTTCGAACAGGCTCCCGCGGTGCGCGCCCTGCTGGGCGCAGCAGGCTATCGGAGCATCGCCTCGCGCTGCGACCTGGCCGGCCATGCCCGCTGCACCGGCGCGCAGCGAGGGCCCGATTGAGGGCCTTGTCCGAACCATGGCACGGCCCGCCTGACCGCGCCGGCAGAAGGGTCGAGGCTTTGGTGAAATAATGGAGCGCACGAGGCATAAGGAGTTTTTGAAATGAGCGACGCACAACAACGCATCGACACGCTGGTCAAGTCCAGCCAGGTTCTGCTGTTTATGAAAGGCAATGCCAGCTTCCCGCAATGCGGCTTTTCGGGACGTGCGATTCAGATCCTCAAGGCCTGCGGGGTCGAGCCCAAGGCGATTACCACCGTCAATGTGCTGGAAGACGCTGAAATACGCGCCGGCATCAAGGATTACAGCAACTGGCCCACCATCCCGCAGCTCTATGTCAAGGGTGAGTTCATCGGCGGCTCGGACATCATGATGGAAATGTACGAAAACGGCGAGTTGCAGCAGGTGCTGGCACAGCAGTCCTGAGTCGCCTCGGGGTCTGGGCGCTATGGCTGCGTCTGGGCCTGTTTCTCACGCCGGGCGTCAAGCCGGCAATTCCCATTTCTTCTGCGAACCCAGCACGGACAGCGCATAGGGTGCCTTTGCACGCGATCCGTTGTAGCGCCCGAGCGCCAGAAACAGGTCGCCATTTTCCCGCTCCAGATAGTGGCGCAATATGACGCAGCCGAAGCGCAGGTTGGTCTGCAGGTGAAACAAAATAGAAGCGTCGCCGTCGCCGATCACCCGGGCCCAAAATGGCATCACCTGCATATAGCCGCGAGCGCCGGCGCTTGACACCGCGAACTTCCGAAAAGCGCTCTCGACTTCGATCAATCCCAGCACCAAGGCCGTGGGCAGACCGGCGCGCCGGCTCTCGTACCACAGCGTTTGGAGAAATTCCTGGCGCCCACCCATCTCTGTATGGCGTGCTCGCAGCCGATCGCTGACAGCCACCAGCCAGCGCAGGTAGGCCATGTGCGCTGCACTGTCAGCAAACTCGGGCTGCGGCGGCGCACGGTCGGCGATGGCGGCGCTCAGTGCCGTTCGCACCGCATCCGCCAGCGGCTCCTCAAGTTGCCCGCCGGCCAGGGCCTGGCGCTGCCAGGCCAGCAAGCCGACACCGGCCAACGATGCGAGCAGACAGCTTCGGCGACCCAGCATCACCCGCCCCGCCCGCCCTGCTGCTAGACGCCCAGTCTGGAACGAATAAAGTCCAGCGCCTGGTCGACGACGATCGGCGTGGGCGCGCTGTCTCGTCGGTGCTGGTACTCGATCCGGCCGTCCTTGAGCCCGCGCTCGCCGATCGTGATGCGATGCGGAACGCCTATCAACTCCCAGTCGGCAAACATCGCCCCAGGGCGCTCACCGCGATCGTCGAGCACCACATCGATGTTCGCCGCCATCAGCTCGGCGTAGAGCGCTTCGGCTGCCGCTTTCACAGCCGGGCTGCGCTCAGGCCCGATCGGGCAGACGACGACGGTGAAAGGTGCGATCGCGTCGGGCCAGATGATTCCGCGCTCGTCGTGGTTTTGCTCGATCGCGGCGGCGGGCAGACGGGTGATGCCGATCCCGTAGCAGCCCATTTCCATGAACTGCGGCTTGCCATTGGCGTCCAGAAAGGTGGCGTTCATCGCTTGGCTGTACTTGGTCCCGAGGTAAAAGACATGGCCAATCTCGATCCCGCGTTCAATCGCCAGAATCCCTTTGCCATCCGGCGACGCATCGCCCGCGACCACATTGCGCAGGTCGGCGACCCGATCGGGTTCGGGCAGGTCGCGTCCCCAGTTCACGCCGGTCATGTGATAGTCGAGCTCATTGGCACCGCAAATCCAGTCGCTCATCACGGCCACTTCGCGGTCAACCACCAACCGGACCGACTGGCGCATGTTGATCAGCCCCAGATATCCCGGCTTGCAGCCAAAGTGGGCGTCGATCTCTTCCAGGGTGGCAAAGCGAAAACCATCTTCCATCCCGGGTATCTTGTTGGCTTTGACTTCGTTGAGTTCATGGTCACCGCGCAGCAGCAAGAGCCAGACCTGGGTACCAACGCGCCGGCCTTCATCGTCCTTGGTCTCGGTCGCCAGCACCAGGGACTTCACCGTCTGCTGCAGGGGAACGCCAAGAAAACCTGCGACGTCGGCGCAGGTGCTTTTACCCGGCGTAGCGGTCTTGGTCATCGTCTGCGTCGCGACGGCGCGTGGCCCTTGGGGCGCAAGCGCCTCGGCCTTTTCCATATTCGCCGCATAGTCGCCGTCCGGGCTATACACGATGGCGTCCTCGCCGGTGGCTGCGATCACCTGAAACTCTTCGCTGAGGTCGCCGCCAATGGCGCCGCTGTCGGCCGCCACCGCGCGGTAACGCAGGCCGAAGCGGTCGAAGATGCGCCGGTAGGCCTGCGCCATCGTGTCGTAGCTGCGCTTGGCCCCAGCCGCGTCGCGGTCAAAACTGTAAGCGTCTTTCATGGTGAATTCGCGCCCGCGCATCAGTCCGAAGCGAGGGCGCCTTTCGTCACGAAACTTGGT
>CAISIP010000651.1 GCA_903885415.1 uncultured beta proteobacterium | reverse complement strand
CTTCGTAGATTCGGATGTGCTTGGGATGCGCCGCCATCAGCAGATGGCGGATATTAAACACCTGGCTGCACTGCCAGAAGAGCAATTTCATCAGTGCAAACAAGATGGTTCTGCCGGCGCTCCGGTGGTCCTCATGCACGGCCAGCGCCGATATCTCGGCAATATTGCCGCCGACCGCACGAATTTCGCCTAGTTGGGCGATCGCCTGGAGCGGAAAACCGAAGGCGCTTTGGCGTATCAGCGAGAGCGTGCCTACCACCTTGCCGTCCCGCTTAGCGCACAGTGTCGTCGTGGTTGGCAGTGCGTGATAAATGGTAGTGCGCAACCCCGACGGTGAGGCTGTCATCAGGTTGTTGCCGACGTAGGCGTCGTGCAGAAGGCTAAAGCAGTCCTCAAATTCCTGGACTGTCTCTGCCGTTTTCAGTACCAGTCCATCTTGTTGGAGTTGAAAATTCTTCATGCAGGCAATCCATCGATAGCCTCATTGGGGCACAAGCCCATGGCCCCAGCATGACCGCAGGCAAGCGCCGGCCCGTGCTCATGGGCTGCAGCGAAACAGCAGTCCGATTCGTGAATATGCCCCAGTAGTCATGAGGCCAAGAAGCGCGTGGCGTTGTCCAGATCGCCCTGTGTGGCGCCAGCGCTCAGTGCGCCGACAAACTTGCGCCAGGCGAGGTCGGGCTCGGCCAGCGTGAAGCCGTAGAACATGTGCCCACCGCTGCGCTTGCTGCGGACCGCCATCGCACGCACCGTGGAGCGCTCCCTGTCGCCTAAGCGAACGGTCGCTTCGCCCCATTGCCGGGTCGGTATGGGCGTCTTGGCTTGTGCCAGAAACCCATAGTGGGACAGTTCGATGACCCGCAGCGCAGCGACCTCCTGTCTGCCTTCCACCATCGTCGTGAAATTGCCAGGACACTTCAGCGAATAGCGCTGGTGCTGACGCAGGCTGTGGCCCTGCGCCGAGGCGGCGTCGAGCGTGGGCAGCATGGCCTTGTGCTCTGGCAGGTTGTAGATAGCGTGCAGCAACCGTTTTTCACGCATGCCCAATTGCGCGAATACCTGCGTGCGTTGGTTGAAAAAATAGTCGAGCAGTGCGGTCGTCATGACCGGATCGTTGGTGGTGAAATATCGCCGCTGCGGCAACCGGGTGTTGGGCAGCTTGAGGCGAATGAAATAGTGGTGGAGGTTTTTGCGCTGTGCCTTGTCAGCATAGACGTCCTGAAATCTCTGCGGCGCCGTCAACAGGTCCAGCGAGGCCCCGACAGCCGGCGCCCCGTTGGCGAAGTCGTAGTTGTCGACCTGCTTCTGTTCGAGTCGCTGGAACAGCAGCAAGGATTCGTACATCTCGATGCGCGTAGGATGAACGGCGATCACCAGGTGCCGGGTGTCAAAAAACGTGCTGCAGTAGTCATACATGAATTTGATCAACGGAAACAGGATGGCACCACCGGTCTTGCGAAAGTCCGGGTGGATGGCGAGTGCCGACACCTCAGCGATTCTTCCGCCGCGTTCGCGGATTTGACGCAAGTCGAAGATCGCCTGTAGCGGAAAACCGAAAACGCTTTCCCGTATCAACGATACCGTCCCGACCACCCGACCTTCAAACTTGGCGCACAGCGTCGTCGTCGTCGGTAGGGCGTGGTAGATGGTCGCGCGCAGGCCCGAAGGCGCCGGCTTCATGAAGCCGCTGGCCACATAGGCGTCGTGCAGAAGCCTAAAGCAAGCTTCCAAGTCTTCCCGGGTTTGGGCGATATGCAACACCAGCCGGGGGTCGGGCGCGGGGTCGCAGTCCACAAAGGACCTGAAGAATGCAAAGCGCAGATCGCGCGGCAAGAAAGAGAAAGTCTTGCGCAGGCCCTGGTGCCAGACCTTTCGCGCGCTGGCCGTCAGCGTCTGCTTCATAACCGCCCTCCTGCGTTGGCCGGAAGGCGGCGCTACGCTGGCCCTCGGCCAGCACAGGTCTATCTCCCGTAAATATCTTCGAAACGGACGATATCGTCCTCTCCCAGGTACGAACCTGACTGGACTTCTATCATTTCCAGCGGTACCCGCCCAGGGTTTTCGAGGCGGTGCGTGGTGCCAAGCGGTATGAATGTCGATTCGTTCTCGGAAACGAGAAAAACCTCCTCGCCCCGCGTCACCTTGGCCGTTCCGCTGACGACGATCCAGTGCTCCGCGCGGTGGTGGTGCATCTGCAGCGACAGGGTGCCGCCGGCCTTGACCATGATCCGTTTGACCTGGAATCGCGCGCCGGTGTCGACGCTGTCGTACCAGCCCCACGGCCTGAATATCTTGCGGTGGTTCTGGCCTTCGACCCGCCGATCGCGCTTCAAGCCGTCGACAATTTTCTTCACATCCTGCGTCCGGTCTTTGTGCGCCACCAGAATCGCGTCGGCGGTTTCCACCACAATCAGGTCGCTGACGCCCACGCAGGCTACCAACCGGCGCTCGGAAAATGCCAGCGTGTTGCTGCATTCGTGCAGCCTGACGTCGCCCTGCGCCACATTGCCGTCGCCATCCTTGGGTAGCACCGCCCACAAGGCATCCCAGGCACCGACATCGGACCAGCCGGCGCGCAGTGGCAGCACAACGCCCATGGGCAGCATGCCGACGCCGGTATCGCTGCGGCTGCTGGCGGTGACGCGCTCCATGACAGCATAGTCAATCGAATCGGTCGGACAGGCAGAGAAGGCATCCTTGTCGACGCGCATGAAGTCGCCGTCGCGTGTGCCACGCGACCAGGCCGCGGTGCAGGCCGAGGATATGTCAGCCCGGCAGTGGGCAATGGCGTCGAGCCAGACCGAAGCGCGCACCATGAAGATGCCGCTGTTCCACAGGTACGCACCATGGTCCAGATAGGACTGGGCGGTCGGCAGATCGGGTTTTTCGACAAAGCGCGCGATCAGCCGCGCGCAGTTGGCGTCGTCCGGCGCACCGTCTGCAGCCCTTGCCTGGGTCGGTGGGTCGCCCGCCTGTATGTAGCCGTAGCCGGTCTCCGGCGTTTCGGGCGTGATGCCGAAGGTGACGATAAAGCCTGCTCCGGCTAATGCAGCGCCTTCGGCGACGGCGCGGCGAAATGCGGCGGCTTCGGTGATGACATGGTCGGCCGGCATCACCAGCAGGACCGGATCGGCGGCGTCGACCGTCGCCGCCAGTGCCGCCAGCGTCAGCGCAGGAGCCGTGTTGCGGCCAACCGGCTCCAAAACGATGCTGCCGGGTTTCCCCATCAGCCGCAACTGCTCGGCGATGACAAATCGGTACTCGTCGTTGCAAACCACCATCGGCGGCGCCATTTGGACGCCGTCGACGCCGTCGGTGCGTCGCACGGTTGCCTGCAGGAGCGAGTCTTCTCCGATCAGGGGAAGCAGCTGCTTGGGGTATTTTTCGCGCGATAGCGGCCAAAGGCGGGTACCGGATCCACCGGACAAGACAACGGGTTGTATCAGCATGGTCACTCCAAGGTTCGGCCGCTGGCTATTTTGACCGATCGGCCGAATGCGCTGTCCTTGGTGGCGCTTCATTAACCCCGCGCGTCGCCCCATCGCAACTGCGCGTTGTCGTCGCCTTGATAAAGCGTGGCGCCGTGCCGGTCGACGCAGTATTGGGGTGACACGATCATCTCGTCAAAGCGCATACCGGCTGCGATGCGGGTGTATTCAAACAGCACGCTGCGGGTGATCATGGAGCCGCTGCGCAGGGTGCTCCCATGCCCGATCCAGGCCGGCCCGATGATGCGCACGCCGGGCTCTATGCGAACGCTCGACCCGATGTACACCGGCCCCTGTATCTTTACGTCGTCCCAGGCGATGGACGTGTTCAATCCGACCCATACGCCGGGCCGTACTTCGCGTCCGGGCATGTTCATCTGCGCTACTTCTCCCCGCAAAACGCGTTGCAGCACCGACCAGTAGTCGCTCACCCGGCCGATGTCGATCCAGTTGAACGACCTGCTTTGCGCGTAGAAAGGCAATTTTTCTGCGACCAGTTGCGGGAACAACTGCGATCCGATGTCGACCACTTTGCCAGGCGCTATCCGATCAAGAACCGCCGGCTCGAAGATGTAGATTCCGGTGCTCGCCAGCGTCGACTTGGCGTCGGCCGGAGAAGGTTTTTCCTGGAAGGACTGGATCATGCCGTCTGGCGTTGCGACTACGACGCCGTAGCTTTCGACCTCCGACAGCGGAACATCGAGCGTCACCACGCTGGCAATTGCGCCCTTGTCACGGTGCTCCTGCAGCGCAGCGCCGATGTCGAGGTCTATCAGTGCGTCTCCACACAGGACGATCGTGGTGTCGTCGAAGAAACCACTGAAGTCTTGAATGCGGCGCATTCCGCCGGCCGACCCCATGGGCTTGGGCAGAATGTCGCCGTGGTCGCGAACGCCTTCGTAGGAGTAGCCGATCTGCACGCCCCAGCGGTGGCCGTCGCCAAAATACTGCTCGATTCTGTCGTGGTGAAAAGCCACATTCACCATGATCTCCACCACGCCATAGCGCGCAAGATGCTCGATCAGGTACTCCATCACCGGCTTCCCCATAATCGGCACCATGGCCTTGGGAAGATCGTTGGTGAGTGGGCGTACCCGGGTCCCTTGACCGGCGGCCAGAATCATTCCTTTAGCCATTGGCGCAATCCATTTCTGATACCTTTCGGGTTTGAGCTTGAGTTTAGTCGGCCCGGTAGCCATGCGGGTTAAGCCGCTGCCAGCGCCAGGCGTCGGCGCACATGTCCTGCAGGCTGCTCGGCGCGCACCAGTTCAGCAGTTTGGCGGCTTGGCGCGGGTCGGCGTAGCAGGCGGCGATGTCGCCGGCACGCCGAGCGGCGATACGAAACGGAATCGGCTTGCCGCTGGCCTGCTCAAACGCGCGCAGCATTTCCAGCACGCTGTAGCCCACCCCGGTTCCTAGGTTGATGGCCCGGCACTCGCGATGCCCCTCGAGCCACTCAAGCGCCTTGACATGGCCGCGCGCGAGGTCGACGACATGGATGTAATCGCGCACCCCGGTTCCGTCGGGTGTTGGGTAGTCGTCGCCCCACACATTGAGAAAAGCCCTTTTGCCGACCGCTACCTGCGCGACAAAGGGCAGTAG
>CAISIP010000650.1 GCA_903885415.1 uncultured beta proteobacterium | reverse complement strand
TACACCGCTGAAATTGTACGGGCCGGATTCGAGAGCATTGCAAAATCACAGATAGAAGCCGGCATCTCGCTGGGTCTGAGCGGGCCGCAGGTGTTCCGGCACGTGGTGCTGATTCCGGCGCTGAAAAATGTCTATCCCTCGCTGACCAGCCAGTATGTATTGATGATGCTGGCAACCAGCGTGGTATCGCAAATATCAGCGGCCGACCTGTTTCACGCAGGCTCGATCATTCAGTCGCGTACCTTTCGTGACTTTGAGGTCTACACCGTTGTGGCCGCGCTGTATCTGGCGCTGTCGCTGTTGATGCGTGGTGGGTTCAGCGTCTGCTATCGATTGCTGTTTCGCAGACCATGATGCGCGAACTCTCGAGTCTTGACCTGGCCTATCTGATCCTCGCGATGCGATGGACCGTCTTGTTGACATTGCTGGCGCTGGTCGGCGGCAGCACCATCGGTTTGCTCGTCGCAGCGGCTGGCGCATCCCGGCAGGCACCGCTGCGCCACCTGGCCCGCGCCTATGTCGGAGTGGTTCAGGGCATTCCGCTACTCGCGTGGCTCTTTATTTTCTATTTCGGTCTCGCCATCTTGGGATACAACTTGCCACCCTGGGTCGCAGCGACGGTCGGGTATTCGGTCTATGCCGGCGCTTTTCTAGGCGAAATATGGCGCGGTGCGCTGGTCTCGATTCCGAAGACCCAGTGGGAGGCGGCGCTGTCGATCGGACTGAACTATGCCGAACAGTTGCGCCATGTGATTATTCCGCAGGCGGTGCGCGTTGCCATACCGCCGACCGTCGGGTTCATCGTGCAACTGATCAAGAACACGTCACTGGCCGCTGTCATCGGTTTTGTAGAGTTAACGCGGGAAGGACAACTCACAACCGCCGCAACTTTTCAGCCCTTCGCGGTCTACCTGATCGTCGCCACTTTGTATTTCTGCCTGTGTTATCCGCTGACGCGGTACAGCCGCCAACTGGAAGGGAGACTGCGTGTCATTCGTTGAACTTAAATCGGTCGTCAAACGCTACGGCCAACACACCGTGCTGCAGGACGTCAGTCTGAAAGTAGAGCGCGGCGAGATCATCGCGATCATTGGTCGTTCGGGCTCGGGCAAGAGCACCCTGCTGCGATGCATCAACGGGCTGGAACCGGTGCAGGCCGGCGAAGTCTGGGTCGACGGCGTCGCCGTACACGACCCGTCATCGGACATGCGGGCATTGCGGGCGCATGTCGGCATTGTGTTTCAAAGCTTCAATCTGTTCCCCCACCTCACCGTCGAGCGCAACATCACCCTGGGTCCGACCATCGTCAAGGGCGTGTCCAAATCAGACGCCGCCAAGCTCGCGCGCGACGCTTTGCGCAAGGTCGGACTGGAAGAAAAAATCGGCGCTTTCGCCGATCAACTCTCTGGCGGCCAGCAGCAGCGCGTCGCGATTGCAAGGTCGCTTGCCATGGCGCCCAACATCATGCTGTTCGATGAAATCACATCGGCGCTGGACCCCGAGTTGGTGGGGGAAGTGCTGCTGGTGCTGGAAGCCATGGCGCGCGACGGCATGACCATGCTGCTGGTAACCCATGAGATGAATTTTGCGCGACGCGTCGCGCACCGGGTGGTATTCATGAACCAGGGGCGCGTCTGGGAACAAGGCCCGTCAAGTGAGTTCTTCGCCGCGCCAAAAACGGAAGAATTGAAAAGCTTTCTGAGTTCGGTGCTGCACTAGCACCGCAGCAAACGGCATCTGTGTGCAGCGCAGGGGAACGGGAGCCGGCAATCGCGCGCTCCCGGGTTCGAGCAGTGGTAGGTTTCGTGGAAACAGTGCAATTTCATTCAAGCAACTTTTACAAGGAGTAAATCATGATCAAACAATGGCTTCGGAGCGCAGCAATCATCGTCTGCGCGCTCGGGTTCTTCAACGCCGCTTGGGCCGACCGACTGGAAGAGATACTGACCAAGGGCGTCATTCGCATCGGCGTTCCGCTGGACGTTCCCCCCTTTGGTTCGCAGAACGTCAACCGCGAGGCCGAGGGCTTTGACGTGGATATGGCGAACATGGTCGCCAAGGCACTCGGCGTGAAACTGGAACTGACGCAGATAACGGGCGCCAACCGCCTGCCCTTCCTGCTCACGGATAAGGTCGACATCGTTATTTCGGTGATGGGCCTCACGCCCGAGCGCGCCAAGCAGATCATGTTCAGCGCACCGTACGCCAACACCTCGCTTGCCGTGTACGGACCCAAAGCCATTGCCGTGAAGTCACCCGCTGATCTGGGAAAATACAAGGTGGCGGCGGCCAAGGGAACCACACAGGAACTGGCGCTCAGCACGGCCAACCCAAAGGCCAACATCATGCGTACCGAGGATGATGCAACGGCGGCTGCAGCCTACCTCTCCGGCCAGGCCCAGCTCTTTAGCACCAACAGCATTGTCGCCATTGACCTGGCCAAGAAGAATCCGGGCAAGGAGTTCGACCTGAAGTTCAACATCCGCAACAGCCCGGCGCACATGGGCGTGAAGATGGGCGAGCACAATCTGGCGCGCTGGCTCGACTCTTTCATCTTCTTTAACGTCATGAATACCGAGCTTGACAAGTTGCACATGAAGTGGCTCGGTCGTCACATGGACCCGATGCCGGCACTGTGATGCACAGGTCCAGGGAACCGGAAGTGCGCTGGGACCGGATGACGGCCCCAGCACTGATCGACGCGGCGCGGGGAAATGCGGTGGTGATCATTCCGCTGGGGGCCACCGAGCAGCACGGCCCACACCTGCCAACCCAAGTCGACTGGCGTCTGGCCTACGAGGTGTCGCTAGCGGCGGCCCGAAGGATGCAGTCGGTACAGCGGGCTCTGGTCACGCCGGCCATACCCTTTGGCATGTCGGAACACCACATGTCCCTGGGCGGAACGATCACGCTGAACTACGCGGCGATGGCCGCGGTGGTTGGCTGCGTGGTACGTTCGGCGGCCCGCCACGGGTTCCGGCGCATATTTGTATTGAACGGGCACGGCGGCAACATCGCGGCGCTCGAGACCATCATCACCGAACTGACGGTAGAACTGCAATTGCCTTTGGCCT
>CAISIP010000649.1 GCA_903885415.1 uncultured beta proteobacterium | reverse complement strand
GATCCCCGCGTTTCGCGCGCGCATGCGCGCATTGACTGGCGCAACGGCAGCATGGTGCTGGTTGACCTGAGCAGCTACGGCTGCTGGGTGCGTTATGCAGGGTCTTCGGCCGATCTGCCGCTGCGCCGCGAGGAATGCTTGCTGCACGGCAGCGGCGAGGTCGCACTGGGCGCGCCATTCGCTGACCCCAGCGCGGCGACGCTGAGCTTTAGGGTCCGGTGAGCGGCGACACGGTCTTCGTAATGGTTGCGGCGACTCCGACACACGCATCGGCTACTGAACTTAACATAATATACATCGTATAAAGTTAAACCAAACCGAGATCACTGTGCGAAGACCGTCATCCCAAGCAGCCAGGCGCGGGCTTGCCATCCCGCACGAAGGCAGCAATTAACGCCACCGCGTCGACCCGGCTGTTGCGGTTGGCGAAATCCAGCGCGCTGAGGCCCTGGTCGTTTTGCAGCGTCGGATCGGCGCCGCACTCAAGCAGCAGCTTGACCGCCGCGGGAGAACCGTAAAAAGCCGCCATCATCAAGGGCGTGCTGGCGTTCGGCGACGCGGCGTCGATGTAAGCATGGTGCTCCAGCAGCAGCCTGATCAGCGCCACATGGCCGTTGGTGGCGGCATAGTGCAGCGGCGTCCAGCCCGGCTTGTTGACGTCGGCCCCCCGGTCGATCAGCCTTGCGGCGGTGTCGCGCATTCCCTGCAAGGCCGCCAGCATCAGCGGACTCTCATCGGATACGGTGCGCGGCTCCACGTCGGTCGGCTTCCAGGCAATCAGGACCGCAGCGCTCCGGACGGACTTCTCGCGCACCGCCAGATGCAGCGGGTGCTGTCCGGCGGCGTCGCGCGTATTGGGGTCAAACCCGAGCCGCAGCAGGCGCGACACCGTGACCGGATCGTCTGCCCGGATGGCGGCAAAAAAGTCTTCGAAAGAACCTGAATTTGCAGGAAAATAACAAATTAAAACAATGATGTATATTGCTATCTTAATGTAATATATGACATCATCGGATAGCCTGTGCAGGCGCCCCTGACGTGCTGTCATCGAACCACCTGCGGGAAAAGCCGGTCGAAATTGTGACTCGTCAGCCGCGCAATATCCTCTACCGGCATCGACCGGATCAGTGCCATCTGCTGCGCCACCAGCGCGACATAAGACGGATTGTTGGTCTTGCCCCGATGCGGCACCGGTGCCAGGTAGGGGCTGTCGGTCTCGATCAGCAGCCGGTCCAGCGGAACGAAGGCCGCCACCTCGCGCAGGTCCTGGGCCGATTTGAAAGTGATGATGCCGGAAAAAGAAATGTAAAAGCCCATATCGAGTACCGCTCGAGCGACCGACTGGCTCTCGGTGAAGCAATGAAAGACGCCGCCACCAACCGACCCCGCAGCACCCTCCTCGCGCAAGATGGCCAGCGTGTCGTCGGCGGCACTGCGGGTATGGACCACCAGCGGCAGGCCGAGCGCCAAGGCGGCGCGTATATGGACCCTAAAGCGGCTGCGCTGCCACTCCATGTCGGCCACGCTGCGCTCGCCCAGCCGGTAGTAATCCAACCCGGTTTCGCCGATGCCCACCACCCGAGGCAGGGCCGCCCGCTGCACCAGGTCCTGCATCGTCGGCTCGACCACGCCCTGGTTGTCCGGATGCACGCCCACGGTGGCCCAGAAGTTGTCATAGCCGGTAGCCAGCCGGTGCACCGCGTCGAACTCCTCGAGCGTGGTGCAGATACACAAGGCGCGGCCGACCCTTGCCTGGACCATTTGCTGGCGGATAGCCACCAGATCGTCGGCCAGATTGCCGTAGCTTAGGTGGCAGTGCGAGTCGGTGAACATGCGTGCGCCAGGGCGATTCTGGCCTGACCCACGAGCGACTCGTGCATCAGGCCAGGGTTGAAAGGGTGGTCCATGGTGCGCGTCGCCTGCGCCAGGTCTCGCCCCCATTGGCTCAGCGCCGGCATAGCCCCGGCGGCCGCAACTGGCAGGTCCTGCGCTTCGAAAAAGCGCGGCGCGGCGCCCTGCTGCGTGAGCTGCATGTCGTGGCATAGCTTGTGCAGCGCCGTCACCACTTCCGATGCCACCCAGCCCTGCACCGCCGCCAGATCGCCGCGCAGCATGGCTTTCGGCAGCAGCGCCCAGGCCGCTGCGTCGATGCCGCGTTCGGCGAGCAACATCGCGTCTTCCGGTCGTCCGCCGGCAGCGCGCAGCAGCGTCTGCGCCGTCTGGGTGTCGAGGCCCTGGCCGGCCATCCAATGCAGCGCCTGGTCTTGCCCCGGCCAACGCATTGCGTGGCCCTGGCAGCGGCTGCGCACGGTCGCCAGCAACTGATGTGCGGCCTCGCTGGCCAGGACGAATTTCACATCGCCGGGCGGTTCCTCCAGCGTCTTGAGCAAGGCGTTGGCACTGATATGGTTCATCCGCTCGGCCGGGAAAACCAGCACCGCCTTGCCACGGCCCATGGCGCTGGTGCGCTGCGAGAATTCAACCGCTTCGCGCATCGCGTCGACCCGGATCTCCCGGCTCGGTTTGCGCTTCTTGTCGTCGATCTCAGACTGCGCCTTGTCACCCAGGGGCCAGCCGAGCGCGAGCATGTCGGTCTCTGGCATCAGCACAAACAGGTCGGCATGGGTGCGCACCGTGATCGCGTGGCAGCTGACGCATTCGCCACAGCCGGCGCCGGCTGCAGGCGCATGGCACAGCCAGGCGCGCAGCATGTCCATCGCCAGGCTGTACTGGCCCAGGCCGGAGGGCCCGTGGAGCAGCCAAGCGTGACCGCGCTGCGCCAGCATCTCGGCGGCTTGCGCTGCGATCCAAGGCGCGCTGGGTCTGCCGCTCATGCCAACCATCCCCGCGCCCGCACCGCTTCCATTACCTCGCGCCCTACTGCCTCGCGCGGCGCACTGGCGTCGACGCGGCAAAAGCGCGCACCGGCAGCCTTGGCCCGAACGCCGTAGGCATGGGCGACCCGTTCAAAAAACGCCAGGTCCTTGGCTTCGAAGCGGTCGGGTGCGCGTGCCTGCGACAGGCGAGCGGCGGCCTGGGCCGGCGGCAGGTCGAACCAGATCGTGAGGTCGGGTTGGCGCAGCGAAGCGCCGTGCGGCCGGGCCTGCACCCACTGTTCAAGCTGCCCCAGCAGTTCGGGCTCCAGCCCCTGGCCGCCGCCCTGGTAGGCGAAGCTCGAATCGGTGAAGCGGTCGCACAGCAGCACCTGGCCTTTCGCCAGCGCCGGCTCGATCGCCTGGCGCAGGTGGTCGCGCCGTGCCGCAAACACCAGCAGGGCCTCTGTCAAGGGGTCCATATCGTCATTGAGAACGATGGCCCGCAGCTTTTCCGCCAGCGGCGTTCCGCCGGGCTCGCGCGAGACGGTGACTTCCCTGCCCTGTTGCTTGAAGCGTTGCGCCAGGGCCTCTATATGGCTCGACTTGCCGGCGCCGTCGATGCCTTCAAAGCTGATGAAAATGCCTGGGCGTACGCTCATCGCTAGGCCCTCACTTCAGGCGCTGGTATTTGTCAACCGCCCGGTTGTGTTCCGGCAGGCTGTTGCTGAACTGGCTGCTGCCGTCGCCACGGGCGACGAAATACAGGGCCGGCGTCTTCGCCGGGGCCACCGCCGCGCGCAATGCGTCCTGGCCCGGCATGGCGATCGGCGTCGGCGGAAGGCCGTGGCGAATGTAGGTGTTCCACGGCGTGTCGGTCTGCAGGTCGCGCTTGCGCAGATTGCCGTCGAAGGCCTCTCCCATGCCGTAGATCACGGTGGGGTCGGTCTGCAGCATCATTCCCGCGCGCAGGCGGTTGGTGAACACGGCGGCAATCATGCCGCGATCGGCCGGCGTGCCGGTTTCCTTCTCGACGATGCTGCCCAGGATCAGCGCCTGCTCGGCGTTTTGCAGCGGAGAGTCGGCTGCCCTGAGCGCCCAGGCCGACTGCAGCCGTCGGTCCATCTCGCGCATCGCACGCGCGAGCAGCTTGAGTTCGCTCGATCCCTTGGCGTAGCTGTAGCTGTCCGGGAAAAAGCGGCCCTCCGGATGCAGGCCCGGACGTCCCAGCCGGTCCATCAGCGCCGCCTGCGACAGGCCCGCCGTATCGTGCGCCAGTTGCGGCGCCGCCGCCAGCGCAGCCCGTACCTGCCTGAAGGTCCAGCCTTCGACCAGCGTCAGCGTGAACAGGGACTCTTCGCCATTCACCAGCTTGCGCAGCAGGCCGCGCGGCGTGGTTCCGCGCTCGATTTCGTAGCTGCCGGCCTTGATCTGGCGCGACTCGCCCGACAGCCTGAACCAGACGTGCAGCAACTCGGGCCGGACCCGCACGCCCGAGCGTGCGACGGCCTGCGCAACGCCGGCCACGCTGGTGCGTGCCTCGATCGTCAGGTCCAACGAAGCGCCTGGCATGTCCAACGGCGTCTGCAGCCACCAAGCGCCGGCGCCGCCCAGCGCGGACAGGAGCAGCAGTAAAAGAAACGCTATGCGACGCACAATGGGTGCAACCCGTTGCTAAGAAGAGCCGATGATAATGGAGCCCATGAGAACAGACCTACAGGGCGTGGCCCTACTGCCGCACCTGGGAGTCATCCGGGTGCAGGGCGAAGACGCCGCGGCCTTCCTGCACGGCCAGCTGACGCAGGACTTTGCGCTGCTCGGCGACCAGCAGGCTCGGCTTGCTGCCTTCTGTTCCGCCAAAGGCCGCATGCTGGCGAGCTGCATCGGATTCAAGTACAGCCCGAGCGACATCTTGCTGGTGTGCAGTCGCGACCTGCTGGCGCCGACGCTACGTCGTCTGTCTATGTTTGTGATGCGCGCAAAAGCCAGGCTCAGTGACGCCAGCGAGGACTTCGAATTGCGCGGCCTGGCCGGACTCGCGGGTACGGACGGCGCGCCGTGGACGCTGGTGCGCCAAGGTGCTGCCACCCTGGTGCGCTTGTACCCGGCGGACGGCGTGGCGCGCGCGCTATGGGTAGCGCCTGCCGGCGACGCGCCGCCGGCAGGTCCACAGCTCGACAGCGCCGCCTGGCTGCATTCCGAGGTACGCAGCGGCGTCGCCACGCTGAGCGCTCCGGTGGTGGAGGCCTTTGTTCCTCAGATGCTCAACTACGAGTCGGTGGGTGGCGTGAACTTCAAAAAAGGCTGCTACCCGGGGCAGGAAGTCATCGCGCGGAGTCAGTTCCGCGGAACGCTCAAGCGACGCGCTTTCGTGGCGCATTGCAGTGCCGCGATGGCGGCGGGCCAGGAGATATTCTCCGCAAGCGACGCCGACCAGCCCTGCGCCACGGTGGTTCAGGCAGCTGCGGCGCCCGGTGGCGGTTTTGACGCTATCGTCTCGGGTCAGGTGGCCGCGCTGCAGGAGCCGGACCTGCGCCTAGGATCGGCGTCGGGTCCGCCAGTACAGGCACAGGCGGCGCCCTACCCCCTGCTCGAGGACCTATAAGCAGGCAGGAATAGGGCGGCGGACCTCAGCCCTGTATTCTTTGCCAAAGCCATACCGCCCCGGTCAGCGCTGACGCGCCGGCGATCAGCTTTTGCCAGGGTAAGCGGTCGCTGATCAGACTGCCTTCGCGGGTCAGGCGCACGACGGCAAACAGGCTGGTGGCAATCAACACCTGGCCCAATTCGACCCCAAGGTTGAAGCCCAGCACGCTCATGACCGGGAACCGGGCCGCGCTCGACAGGTTGGCCATCGCCAGCGCAAAGCCCAGCCCGTGGACCAGGCCGAAGACAAAAACCATCGCCGCCTCCCACGCCAGGTGCAGCCGGATGTCCGCCAGTCGCAGCAGCGACACCCCGACGATGGTCGCCGCTATCAGTGGCTCAATGATCTGCTCGGGCGCGTAAAAAATGCCGTTGGCCGAAAGCGAATACGTCATGCCGTGGGCTAGCGTGAAGGCGGTCAGCAAGCCAATCCAGCGTCGCAGGTTTACCCCGGCAGACAGCAATGTGATGACAAATAGCAGGTGGTCCGAGCCCAGCAAAATATGCTCAACGCCGTGTCGCAGGAAGCTCTGGAGCGTTCCCCAGCGCCCGGCCAGAAACGTATGCTCGGGATGCTGCGGACCGAGCATCGCAGTTTCTACCTCGTCGACGCGCCGGACCTGTATTGAGTAACTTTGCTGCGCCGAGTCGGCAAGGGCGGCGTCGTACCAGTTCAGCCGCACCCGGACCGGATCCTTGCTGCCTGCCAGTCCCGGGATATGGATCCTGCGTCCCCACTCCAACTGGTTGGTGCTCTTGTTGTCGTCCACATGGACCGACACCATCAGGTCGTCGTGCGCCACCGTGCCCGCAAGCCCTTCGACCGAAATCGTCATGCCCTTGCCGAGCTGCTCCAGTATGGCGGGCTGGTGGCGTCGAATTTCCTCGGGCTGCAGCAGTCCGTCGGCGTTGTCGTCGACGCCCTTGAGGATGCCCACAGGGACGCCAATGAGAACGACCAACTGGTCACCCAGCAGGTTGATGGCGCCCTGCCCCGCCGACAACAGGTGCGCCTGTGCGCCTCCCGTAGCCAGCAACAGGCCGGCTAGCAGCAGCACCCTCGCGCAAAAAATTCTGGCAGCAACAACGACCATGGCCCAGCCGCCTGAATGCAGTCGCCCAGTCCTCAGTTGGCGCTTTGGGTATATCCCCAACTAGCAGGGCTGCTACCCCAGACACAACGCGCAAGAAAAGGATAGGTGTCGGTGACGAAGTAGTGGTAGACGGCGGTGTTCGGTGACTCCGGCGTCACCCCGTAACGTCCGTTGCAGGCGTCCAGATCGCCGCCCACCGATGCGTCGAACACCCAGTCCTGGACAAAACTGCCATAGGGGGCCACGCTGGCCGAGGGCCGGTCGGTGTAGCCGGCGGCGCTGATTTCAGCAGCGGTGCGGACCCGGTAGTTCGCCTTCATCACCGACACGCCGCCGCCGGTGCTGGTGCGGGCGGTGTAGCCATAGCGCGCATAGATCGGGAAACCGTCGGAGGCAAATCCGAGCAGCGTCATGGTCGCGTTGCCCTTTCCAAGCCGAGAAATATAGCCTTCAGGCATGCCGTGGTAGTGGTAGTAGCCATACTTCGAGGTGCTCTGTCCCGCCATGGTCGGCTGGTTGTGCGAGTTGCTGGGGTCAAGGCCCACGTCCTGGTAGTAGTTCTTGCCCTCGACGTTGTAGGTTCGCGAAGTCGACACATAGGTTTCCGCAGTTCCCGGCTCCACCTTCACGCCATTGTTGAAGTAGGCGAAATCGACCAGCGTGCAGCCGGTGGCCAGCGTGGTGCCGGCTGCCGTTTTTGTGTAACAGGCGGTCGTGTTGAAGCCGGCCGCGCCTTTGACATAGCTGCTGGAAATCGACCCGCTGTAGGGGAATGTCTTACTGACCGACTTCACGCCGATGGAGTTCGGATTACCGGAGAAGTAGGGCTGCGACGTGTAAGGACTCAGTCCGTTCGTGAAAAACGTTGACGAGATATGGTCGGGCAATGCGTTGGACGTGATGGTTCTTGTGGATGTCCCGGAGCAGGTAATGGTCGAGGCGCTCGTTCCTTTCGTATACGAGCCCGATGTACTGTAGACGTCGATGGTCGGCACAGTCCCGGTCCCTGTCGCCGTTTCATTGACGTAGTTGCAATACGATGAATAGCTCGGGTAGGCCTGAATGTGGCTATCGTTGGCAGTTGAAGCCAGCACCGTGGACGACGTGAAGCGGCCGCCGTTGGGAATCGTTGCGGTTGACGCTGACGAGGTCGATGTACCGCCGTTGTCGGCGCTGGCGGTCACCGAACAGGTATAGGTTTTCGCATTGGTGAGGCCCATGACCGCGATCGGGTTGTTACCGGTCGCGGAAGCGCTGACGCCACCGTCCGAGGACGTGCAGGTGGCCGTGTACGAGCTCGCCGTCGTGGCGACGGCCAGTCCAGCGGCCGCGACGATCTTGCCTCCAATAAAGTTGAATGCGACGCTGATGCGCTGGTCTCCTGGAAGCACGCCGAGGATCGCCGGCGTGGTCGGGCCGGCGACCGGCGCGACCGGCGTGACGGCCACCGTCGCCGATGCCGAACCGGTTCCGGCGCTGTTGGTCGCCGTGACGCTGCAGCTGTAGGCGCTGCCATTGCTCAGGCTCGAGACGGTGATCGGGCTGCTGGTTCCGGTGCCGGTTTTGCTGCTGCTGCCGCTCACGCACGACACGGTGTAGGCGCTGATGCTCGCGCCGCCGGTGGAGCTTGGCGCGACAAACGCCACGCTGGCTTGCGCGGTTCCGGCAGTGGCCGCACCGATAGT
>CAISIP010000648.1 GCA_903885415.1 uncultured beta proteobacterium | reverse complement strand
CGCCGGCCGCTTTCCGGGGAATCGCGCCGGGTCGGGCAGGTAGAGCCAGCCGCTGACGGGCAGGCCGTCGAAGCTCCTGATTTGCACCAGCTCCGGGCTGACAAAGCGCTGCGGGTCTGCGCCCGGAGCCGCGTAGGCGGTGGTCCAGCGTTCGGTTTGGCCGCTTGCGGTGTCGTGGGTGTAGACGTCGCCCGGGCTTTGCGGCGAATTGAGCGAAAAAGCAAATTGGCCGGGCCGGGCCTGGTGCCAGCGGCCGCCACCCAGCGACCCGGCGTCGATGGCGGGCCGCGCCAGTTCCTTGCCGCTGGCGGCGTCAAACAGCCGCGCTTCGTCGCGTCCGTTGTGGTTGACGACCGCCAGCAACTGGCGCCCGTCCGGTGACAGGCTGATGGTCTCGACGTCCCAGGGGATGTGCGCCGACATCGGGGTCATGCTGGCGCTCTCCAGGTCGTAGCGCGCCAATTCGAAAAACTCGCCGCGCTGGTTGGTGGTCAGGAACAGGCTGCGCTGGTCCGCGCTCCATTGCAGGTCGCCAAAACCCGCCTTGGGCGCACCGGGGCGCGGCAGTATCTGCTCGCGTGCGCCGGTGGCCGCGTCGATCAGCCAGACCTCGCTGTCGCTGGGGCTTCGGTATTGCAGCGCGGCGATGCGCTTGTCGTCGGCGCTGAACTGGTAGCCACCCCAGCCGCCGCCGGGCAGCGTGACCAGCACCGGACTGCGCTGCGCCAGCAGCGGGTCGACCAGGCGCAGCGTGGTGCTGACGGTATCGCGCCGTCCCCCCTTGGCGCTACGGTCGAGCGGCAGCGCCGCGATCAGCAGCCGGTCGCCCTTGTGCGTCCAGCGTGCGCTGCTGCGCTCATCCGGGTCCGACAGCAGGGTGGATTGCCGGGTGTCCAGGTCCAGGCGGTAGATCTGGGACGCTTCGCTGCCGCCGCTGGCGCGCGCGTAGACCAGGTACTGGCCGTGCACCGGGTTGAAGCTCGCGGCGCCCACCGGGTCGCTGAAGTCGGTCAGTTTCTCCAGCTTGCCGCCGGGCTCGCTGAGCCGGTAAATCTGCGTCGTGTTGGCGCCTTCCTCGCGGTGGCGCACCAGCATCTGCTTGCGCTGGGGGTGCCAGTCGACGAAGCCGTGGCCACGAAACTCGGTGTAGGGTGCGACACGGGCCACCAGGTCGGCGCTGATCGGCGGTATGCCGTCGGCCTTCAGGTTGGCGTTCGGGCTGAAGGTCTGCGCCTGGGCCAAGGCCAGCAGACACAGCGGCGCTGCCGCCAGCAGGTACGATTTCATCGGGACTCCGAAAATGAGGATGTGGCGTCAGGCTTTCTGGGCGCCCGATCGGGGGTTGAACACGCCGCTGCAGGCCTTGCGGGCCTCGTCTTGCGCCGGCAGCCTGGCGCAGACCTGTTCGAGTTGCTCACCGAGCTTGCGCAGCACCGGTTCGTGGTGCCCCTTGTCGCTCCAGGTTCGCAGCCGCTTGGCCATCTTCTCCAGACCGCGGCGGTTGCGCTCGTAAAAGGTCTCGGGCGCCGCCTCGAGCTCGGCGATCACGCCGCCAGCGGCCTTTTCGATGCGCGCCGCATCCTGCGGCGCCAGTTCGATCAGCCGACCCACATGACTGCTTCCCCACTGCAGCCGGGTGGCGGGCCCGGCGGATTCATTCCAGGCCCGCTCGGACCAGGCCAGCGCGGCCGGCTTATCGCCGCGCGCGCGCGCATTGGCCGCTAGCACCAGCATGTGGTAGTAGGGCGAGACGGCCTTGGGCAGTTCGGCGTTGAGCAGCGCGTCGGACTCGTCGAACAGGCCCGCATCGCTGAGCAGGTCGGCCGCGCCTGGCAGCACCGCCTGGCGCTCGAAGCGGTCGCTGGTTTCGCGCTCGGCGGCGCTGGCCGCTGCGCGCGCCTCGGCCACCAGGGCGGGCTCCAGCCGCGGCCTGGCGCCCTCGGGCAGGTCGAGCCGGGCCAGCGCAATTTTGGCGGCCACCGCGCTCAGCCGGTCCGAGCGTGCGAGTTGGGTGTCGGCGGCAAATCGGCTCAGCGCCTGCAGCCACTCGGCGGTGAGCGACTTGCGCTCGGCGCTGCCAGCGCCGCTCAGCGAGCCGACGATCTCGTTGCCGTAGTACACCAAGGTGTCGAAGTTCACCCGTGCCAGCGCGGCGTCGGCCAGCACGGCCCGGGTGAGCGCCAGCGCCTGCGGCCGTTCGGGCAGCACAGTCTTGTCCTGCGCGGTGGCGGCGATGGCCTTGAGCGCCAGGCGCGACGCGGCCTCGGGCTGCAGCGAAGGGCAGGCCTTGGCCAGCCTGCGCAGCGTCGCGGCGCGCTGCGCTTCAGGCACCAGTTGCGCCTCGTCCTGCTCCCATGCGTAGTAGGCGAGCTGGCGCCAGGCCTGCGGCGGCAGCGCCGCGGCATCCTTGCCCAGTGCCGCGGCCAGCGAGGCCTTGACCGAGGCGCCGGCGTTCAGCGCCAGGCCGAGCACCTCCATGTACTTGGCCGCATCGACCTCGCCGGGCAGACGGGTGAGTTCACTGCCGTCGGGCTTGAACAGGATCATGGTCGGGTAACCGCGCACCTTGAATTGCGCGCCGAGTTTTTGTGCGCCGGGTGTGTCACCGTCCAGGTAAACGGCGATGAAGGACTTGCTGCGCTCGGCGAAATCGGGCCGGTTGAAGACCGTCGCCTTGATCTGGTTGCACGGCGGGCACCAGACGGCGCCCCAGTAGAGAAACACCGGCTTGTCGGCCTGGCGCGCCTGGGCAAATACGGCCTCGAGGCTCGCACCCTCGGGTCTGACCCAGGCGATGGCCGGCTGCGGGCTGGCCGGGGCCTCGGGCGCCTTCGAGCAGGCCAGCAGCAACAGGCTGATGGCGCCGGCGGTGCAGAGGGTTCGCATTGGCATGGGGCTCCGTTCTAGGCGCTGGCCGAAAGGCCGCGCGGAATCGCGTCGAGCAACTGGCGGGTGTACGCGTGTTGGGGGTTGGCGTAGATCGCCTCGGGGTTGCCGCGCTCGACGACCTCGCCCTGGTGCATCACCAGGATCTCGTCGGCCATGTATTTCACCACCGCCAGATCATGGCTGATGAACAGGTAGCTCAGGCCGAATTCCTCCTGCAGGTCGAGCAGCAGGTTCAGCACCGTGGCTTGCACGCTGACGTCCAGCGCGCTGACGCTCTCGTCGCAGACGATGATCTCCGGTCGCATGGTCAGGCAGCGCGCGATGGCGATGCGCTGGCGCTGGCCCCCGGAGAACTCGTGCGGGTACTTGCCAAAGGCGTCGCTACCCAGACCCACCTTGTCAAGCAGCGCGATCGAGCGCCGCGCACGGTCGTTGGCGTCGCTGCCGATGCGGTGAATCGCCATCGGCTCGCTCAGGATCTGGCCGACGGTGAAGCGCGGGTTGAGGCTCGCATAGGGGTTCTGGAAGATGATCTGGATGCGGCTGCGGTAGGCGCGCATCTGCGCGGCATCGAGCAGCGTGAGATCCCGGCCGTCAAAGCGGATGCTTCCGGCGCTCGGGTCGGTGAGCCGGGTCAGCAGCATCGCCAGCGTCGTCTTGCCCGATCCCGATTCGCCGACAACGCCCAGCGTGCGGCCTTTGTGCATTTCAAAGTCGACGCCCTTGACCGCTTGCAGCATGCTGCGCCTGAACAGGCCCGCGCGCAGCGGGTAGTCCTTGCGCAGGCCCCGCGCTTCGACCAGCGGCACAGTGCCGATCGCGGCGCTCACCCGCCTGGGTGCCGCGGTCTCCTTTGGCTGGATGGTGTCGCCGATCACCGCCAGCCTGCGCGGTCGCGCGTCGAGTGGCGGCCTGCAGGCCAGCAGCGCCCGGGTATAGGCGTCTTGTGGCGCATGGAAGATGCCGGCAACGGCGCCGGCTTCTCGTACCGTTCCCTCGCGCAGGACAACCACCTGGCTGGCGATCTCGCCGACCAGGGCCAGGTCATGGCTGATGAACAGCATGCCCATTTTGCTGCGCTGCTGCAGCCGCGCGAGCAGCTCCATGATCTGGCGTTGCACCGTGACGTCGAGCGCGGTGGTTGGCTCGTCGGCTATCAGCAACTTGGGCTCGCAGGCGATGGCCATCGCGATCATTACCCGCTGCTGCTGGCCGCCTGAGAGCTCGTGCGCATAGGCGCGCAGGCGTTCGCGCGGCTTGTCGATGCCGACCTCGTCGAGCAACTCCATCGCGCGTGCCAAGGCCGGGCGCGCACGCAGGCCGAGGTGGATGGCGAGGACTTCGGCGATCTGCTCGCCGACGGTGAACACCGGATTGAGCGAACCCATCGGATCCTGAAACACTACCGATATGTCCTTGCCGCGCAAGCCGCGCAGCGACTCGGGGGTGGCGCGCAGCAGGTCCTGCCCGTTGTACAGAAGCTTGCTGGCAGCGCCGATCAGCGCGTTATCCGGCAGAAGGCGCACGATGCTCATTGCGCTGACGGTCTTGCCGCTGCCCGATTCGCCCACCAGTGCCAGCGTGCTGTTGGGTTGTATGTCAAAGCTGACCCCGCGCACCGCCTCGACGCTGCGCGGGCCCATGCGAAACGATACCCGCAGGTCTTGAACGCTGATCAATGGG
>CAISIP010000647.1 GCA_903885415.1 uncultured beta proteobacterium | reverse complement strand
GGGCGGCCTGGACCGCGACCTCGTCGAATCGGCGTTCCGATGCGCCCAGCCCGGCGATCCATTCCCACTTCAGGTGCGAGCGGAAGTCTTCAAACAGAACCTCTGCGCTGACGACGGTGGGCTTCATGGCGGGCCGGCCTTGTGCGCTCGGGTGCTCAGGATACCGGCACCGACTCCCACTGCGTGATCAAGGCGTGCAGCGCCTGCGCGTCGGCGCAGGCGAGCATCTTTTCGCGCAGGCGGGTGTCGCTGAGCAGTTCGGCAATGTCGGACAGTATTTCCAGGTGCTTTTGCGTTGCGGCTTCCGGCACCAGCAGGAAAATGAGCAGGGCCACCGCCTGGTCGTCGGGCGCGTCGAAACCGATGGGCGCGGCGAGTTGCACAACCGCCGCCATCGGCGCCTTGAGCCCCTTGATGCGGCCGTGCGGTATCGCCACGCCGTGCCCGAGCCCGGTCGAACCCAGGCGTTCCCGGGAGAAAAGGCTGTCGGTCACCAGCGCGCGGCTCAGTCCATGCAGGTTCTCGAACAGCAAGCCGGCCTCTTCAAAGGCGCGCTTCTTGCTGCTGGCCTCAACCTGCACCAGAACATGTGCGGGAGGCAGGATGGACGCGAGTCGGTTCATGGTCGGGTGGCAGATTATGCACACAAAAAAACCGCCTCTTGGCAGGGCGGTTGCGACCCCATAACGGGCGAGCTATATCAGGCGCTTGGCGGCCTCATGGTGGTGGTCCTGCACCTTGTCCTTGTGTCGAACCACCTGACGGTCCAGCTTGTCCATCAGCTCGTCCACCGCCGCATAGAGGTCTTCGTGCGAACTCTCGGCAAACATGTCGTTTCCCTTGACGTGGATGTTGCACTCTGCGCGCTGCCGGCGCTCCTTCTCCTTTTGCTTCTCCACCGTCAACAGGACGCGGACATCGACGACCTGGTCAAAGTGGCGGGTAATTCGATCAAGCTTGCTCGTTACATAGTTGCGCAGGGCCGGGGTGACTTCGAGATGGTGACCGCTGATCGTCAAGTTCATAGATAAGCTCCTTTTGCACTCGCCGTTGAAAAAGCCGCCTGCACCGACCAGGTGGCCGTGGAACCCGTTGACGCGGCAGAAAAGCGCCGCCAACAAATTTACTATGCGCCCGTTGTGCCGCAATTGCAAGCCCCCGGGTGCCCGCACAATTTGCCGATGAGCCTGGATACCGTCCTGCGCGCGGGCTGGAGCCCCAGCGACAAGCCTGTGGTGGCGTTGGTGCTGATGGGCGGGGGCGCGCGCACCGCCTACCAGGTCGGCGTGCTGCGCGCGCTCGCCGCGATGCTGCGCGAGCAGCCCCAGACTGCGGGAGGCTTCCCCTTCCGGGTGCTGGTCGGGACCTCGGCCGGTGCGATCAATGCCGCTTTTCTGGCTGCCCGGGCGACGCAGGGCCTGCACGCTTTTGGGCAACTGGCCGATTTCTGGTCGGGGCTGCGGTCCGCCGATGTCTATCGGCTCAACGTACCGCGCTGGATGCGCTTTAGCCGCTTTGCGGTGGCGCTCAGCATGTACCGGCACGCGCTGGCCAACGGCGCGCTGATGGACAACCAGCCGCTGGCCAGGACGCTGCGCGATGGCATTGCGCTGTCCGGTCTGGACGACGCGCTGCGCCGCGGCGCCCTATCGGCGTTGGCAGTGACGGCGTCGAGCTACAGCAGCGGCGTGCACTGGAGTTTTTGCCAAACCGCCGACCGCGAGCGCTTTGGTGGCTGGAGGCGGCCCGGTCGCAGGGCCACTTTCGAGAAAATCACCATTGCGCACCTGATGGCGTCGAGCGCGATTCCCTTTCTGTTCCCGGCAACGGCCTTGCAGGTCGACGGGATTTCGGAGCACTTCGGCGACGGCGCCATGCGCCAAATCACACCGCTGTCCCCGGCGCTGCACCTAGGGGCGAGCCGCATGCTGGTCGTCGGCGTCGGCCAGCCCGAGCGCACGGGCCAGGCGATCGGCACAGCCCTCAGCCGCGGCCCGACGCTGGGCAGCATGG
Organism: uncultured beta proteobacterium; assembly: GCA_903885415.1. GTDB lineage: Bacteria > Pseudomonadota > Gammaproteobacteria > Burkholderiales > Burkholderiaceae_C > CAISIP01. Next base: position 12,084 of record CAISIP010000647.1, on the reverse strand, counting down.
CCGGGCATGTGATCGCCAGCGTCTTTCACGACACGCTGCAGGCCGACGTCGAGCAGACGCAGCGCGTGACGCAAACCATGGGCCAGCTGCCGCGGGCGGCGGCGGCGGCGATGCCTTACCGGGCCGTCGAGGTGATGGCGATCGCGCCGACGCGCTCGCTCGACGTGATCGCGCGCAACCACACGCGCGAACTGCCAGCCGACATACGCCACGCACTCGGATCGCTCGGCATCCTGCGCGGCAGCGGTGGCACGCTGGCGAGTTATCTGCTGTTCGAACCCGGCTTTGTTCAGTCGCTGATTGCCTTGGGCGAAAGCGACGCCAACGCGCGGCGCCAGGAACTGCTGGCGCTGATCCTGGGAGGGCGCGCTGCGATGCGATAATTTCGCCAGTCGGTCGCCTGAGTCCGCTTCCGGGAAACTGCCTCCATCGGCAGCCTTCCACGCCCCAAACTGCCAGCAGCACGAGACCACCGGGAGCGCCCCATGCTCAACATATTCACCCTCGCCAACGGCCGGCTCTTTCAGGAGGAAATCGAGTCGCTTGAGGAGCTCTCCAAGTTCCATCCGATCTGGGTCGATCTGGAGTCGCCGAGCGCCGACGAGAAGCGCTGGGTCAAGCAGTACTTCGGCCTGTCGATTCCCGACGATGCGATGGACGAGGACATCGAGGAGTCGGCGCGCTTTTACTCGGAAGACAACGGCGACCTGCACATCCGCAGCGACTTCCTGGTCGCCGACCTGGACGACCCGCGAACGGTCCGCGTCGCCTTCATTCTCAACCTGGTCAACGAAGAACTGCGCAGCAAGGGGGTTCTTTTCTCGATCCACGACGAGGATGTGCCGGTTTTCCGCCTGCTGCGCATGCGTGCCCGGCGGGCGCCGGGACTGATTGAAGACGCGCGCGAAGTGCTGCTCAAGCTATTTGACGCCGACGCCGAATATTCAGCCGACACGCTTGAGGGAATCTACCTGGAGCTGGAAAAAGTCAGCAACAAGGTCCTGTCGGGCGACATCACCGACGTTCTGGCCGGCGAGGTACTGGGCGCCATCGCCCGGCACGAGGATATGAACGGCCGCATCCGGCGCAATGTGATGGACACCCGGCGCGCGGTCAGCTTCATGATGCGCAGCAAGATGCTGAGCGCCGAGCAGTTCGAAGACGCGCGGCAGATCCTGCGCGACATCGACTCGCTCGACTCGCACACCGCTTTCCTGTTCGACAAGATCAACTTCTTGATGGATGCAACGGTCGGTTTCATCAACATCAACCAGAACAAGATCATCAAGATATTTTCGGTCGCCAGCGTCGCGCTGCTGCCGCCGACGCTGATCGCCAGCTTGTACGGAATGAACTTCCGTTTCATGCCCGAACTGGAGTGGTCGCTGGGCTATCCCTACGCGCTCAGCCTGATGGCCGCCAGCGCCATCGTCCCCATGTGGTATTTTCGCCGCCGCGGCTGGCTCAAGTAGGCTTGCGCCAGGCTGGGCGCTTCAGTGGCGCGCCGCCGCGCGCAGCGCCAGTGCGCGCATCAGATGGTCGACGATGGCGCGCGCGTAATGGCTCGCGACATGCGCCACGAAGTGCTCGAAGTCGCCACGGGCGGTGTCGTCGGAGCGGTCCGAAATGCTGCGGATCGCTGCGAACGGGATGCCGTAATCGTGGCATACCTGCGCCACCGCCGCGCCCTCCATCTCGACCGCCAGCGCCTCCAGCCCGACCCCGAGCAGGGTGCGCTTGAGCGCTTCGCCGGCCGCCGCGCTGCTGACAAAGCAGTCGCCGCTGGCGATCAGTCCCTGGTGCAGCACGGGCGTTGTTGCCGCCGTGCGGGCTGCGCTGTCCAGCGTGCCGAGTGCAAACTGGCCGGCGTCTACCAGCAGGGCGCTGAGTGCCGCGTCGCAGGCAAACTCGGACCGGCCGTAGAGCGGAACCTCGAAGCGCGCGAACAGCGGGGAGGCGTCCATATCGTGCTGAACGAATCGGGTTGCCACCACCAGATCGCCCACCTGCACCGCCTGACCCAGGCCGCCTGCGACGCCGGTGAAGACGATCCGCTCGACGCCGAAGCCTTCGATCAGGCTGGTGGCGGTCGTCGCCGCCGCCACCTTGCCGATGCGCGAACACGCCAGCACCACCTCCTGTCCGTGCAAGCGTCCCAGCCAGAAATCGCGTCCTGCGCGGACAAGTTGGCGCGGATTGTCGAGCTGCGCTATCAGCCCTTGCTGCTCCTGGGCCAGCGCGCTGAGGATGGCGGTGCCGCTCATGCTGGCGGCAGCGGCCGCCCGGGCGCCCGCACGCTCAGGCTTGGCCGCGCAACTCGCGGCGCAGTATCTTGCCGACCGGGGTCTTGGGCAGCTCGGTGCGGAATTCGACCACCTTGGGCTGCTTGTAGCCAGTCAGGTTTTCACGGCAATGCGCGCGCACCTGCGCCTCGCTGAGCTGGGGGTCCTTGCGAACGACGACCAGCTTCACCGCCTCGCCGGTTTTTTCGTCGGGCATGCCGACGCAGGCGCATTCGAGAACGCCTTCGAGCTGGGTGACCACTTCTTCGAGTTCGGTCGGATAGACATTGAAGCCGCTGACCAGCACCATGTCCTTCTTGCGGTCGATGATCTTGAAGAAGCCGCGCTCGTCCATCACACCGATGTCGCCCGACTTGAAATAGCCGTCGGCGGTCATGACCTTGGCGGTCTCGTCGGGCCGTTGCCAGTAACCGGCCATCACTTGCGGCCCTTTGATGGCGATCTCGCCGGATTGGCCGATGGCCACATCGTTTCCGTCGTCGTCGACCAGCTTCATCCAAGTATTGCAGATCGGCACGCCGATCGAGCCGCTGTATTCGGTCGCGTTGGCTGGATTTCCGCTGGCCGTTGGCGAGGTCTCGCTGAGCCCGTAGCCTTCGAGGATCGGGCAGCCGGTCTTCTCCTTCCACAGCTTCGCGACGGCGCTCTGGACCGCGGTTCCGCCGCCGGTGGACCCCTTGAGGTGGCTCCAGTCCACGCTGTGAAAGTCGGGGTGGTTGGCCATGGCGTTGAACAGCGTGTTGACCGCCGGCAGCAGGTGGATCCGGTGCTTGGACAGTTCCTTGAACATCGCCGGCAGGTCGCGCGGGTTGGGTATCAGCACCAGCTTGGCGCCCATGCGCATTGCCAGCATCATGCAGTAGGTGAAGGCGAAGATGTGGTACAGCGGCAGCGCGCAGACCACCGTTCCCTGCTCGTTGTCGGGAATGCGGTCGAGCAGCGGCGCCCCCCAGGCCTCGTTTTGCAGCACGTTGGCGATCAGATTGCTGTGCAGCAGCACGGCGCCCTTGGAAACGCCGGTGGTGCCGCCGGTGTACTGCAGCACCGCCAGGTCGTCGGCCTTGAGCGCGGGCTTTTCCAGCGTCAGCGGCGTACCGCGCGCCAGCGCCTGGTTGAAGCGCACGGCGCCCGGCAGGCTGAAGGCGGGAACCATCTTCTTGATATGGCGCACCACATAGTTGACCAGCGCGCCCTTGAGCAGACCGAGCTGGTCGCCCATCGCGCACAGCAGCACATGCTGGACCTGCGTCGCGGCGATGCACTTCTCCAGCACTGCGGCGAAGTTCTCTAGGATCACGATCGCCTTGGCGCCCGAATCCTTGAGCTGGTGCTCGAGTTCGCGTGCCGTGTACAGCGGGTTCACGTTCACCAGCACCATTCCGGCGCGCAGGATCGCGGCGACCGCCACCGGGTACTGCGGCACATTGGGCATCATGATCGCGACCCGGTCGCCCCGCGCCAGACCCAGCCCCTGCAGATAGGCGGCAAGCGTCAGACTCAGGCGGTCGGTCTCTCGGAAGCTCAGGTCCTTGCCCATGAAGCTGTAGGCGACCTGGTCGGCGTAGCGCGAGAAGCTCTCCTCCATCAGCGCGACGACCGAGTCGTACTGCGCCACATCGACGTCCGCAGGGACCCCGGGCGGATAACTTGAAAGCCAGATTCTTTCAGCCATTTTTTGTCTCCAGTTCACCATCACCCGGGCCGGTCATCGCCGTGACGTGCGGCGGCTCCCCTGCGCTTACTCGATCGCCTTCGCCATGTCCTCGACCACCTTCTTGGCATCGCCAAAAACCATCATTGTCTTGTCCATGTAGAAAAGTTCGTTGTCCAGCCCGGCGTAACCCGCGGCCATCGAGCGTTTGTTGACGATCACGGTTTTGGCCTTGTAGGCCTCCAGGATCGGCATGCCGTAGATCGCACTGCCCTTGATGTGCGCGGCCGGGTTGACCACATCGTTGGCGCCCAGGATGATGGCGACGTCGACCTGGCCGAATTCGCCGTTAATGTCCTCCATCTCGAACACCTGGTCATAGGGAACTTCGGCCTCGGCGAGCAGCACGTTCATGTGGCCCGGCATGCGTCCTGCCACCGGGTGAATCGCGTATTTCACCCGGATCCCCTTCTCGGTCAGCTTGGCGGCGAGTTCCTTGACCGCGTGCTGCGCGCGCGCCACAGCGAGTCCGTAGCCGGGAACGATCACCACCGTCTCGGCGTTGCCGAGCAGGAATGCCGCGTCGTCGGCGCTGCCGGACTTGACGGCGCGCTGCACCGTCGCGCCGGCCGCGCTGACGGCCTCGCCGCCGAAGCCGCCCAGGATCACGTTGAAGAAGGAGCGGTTCATCGCCTTGCACATGATGTAGCTCAGGATCGCCCCGGACGACCCGACCAGCGAGCCGGCGACGATCAGCATCGCGTTGTTCAGCGAGAAGCCGATGCCCGCCGCCGCCCAGCCCGAGTAGCTGTTGAGCATCGAGACCACCACCGGCATATCGGCGCCGCCGATCGGGATGATGATCAGAACGCCCAGCACGAAGGCGATCGCCAGCATCGCGAAGAAGGCGCTCCAGCTCTCGGTCAGGCTGAATACCAGGCCCAGGCCGAGCATCGCCAGCCCGAGCACCAGGTTGAGCCGGTGCTGGCCCGCAAACTGCACCGGCGCGCCCTGGAACAGGCGAAACTTGTACTGGCCCGACAGCTTGCCGAAGGCGATCACCGAGCCGCTGAAGGTGATGGCGCCGATGGCCGCGCCCAGAAACAGCTCCAGCCGGTTGCCCGCGGGAATCTGGGAGCCCTTGGCGACGATGCCGAAAGCCCAGGGTTCGGCCACCGCCGCGACGGCGATGAACACCGCCGCCAGGCCGATCATGCTGTGCATGAAGGCGACCAGTTCGGGCATCTTGGTCATCTCGACCCGTTGCGCCATGGTCGCGCCGATGCCGCCACCGACCACCAGCGCCGCCAGCACATAGACCATGCCGAAGCCCTTGCCGCCGGCCTGTCCGACCACCAGCGCCGCCGTCGTCAGGATGGCAATCGCCATTCCCAGCATGCCGAACAGGTTGCCGCGGATCGACGTCGTCGGATGCGACAGCCCTTTGAGCGCCTGGATGAAGCAGACCGATGCCACCAGGTACAGCAGCGTGACAAGGTTCACGCTCATGCTTTTTCTCCGCTGACGGCCCGTTGCTTGTCCTTCTTGCGGAACATCTCGAGCATGCGCCGGGTGACCAGGAAGCCGCCGAACACATTCACCGCCGCAAGCGCCATCGCCAGCACGCCCATCGTCATGCCCAGCGCCGTCTCGGTCAGCGCCGCCGCCAGCATGGCGCCGACGATCACGATCGCCGATATCGCGTTGGTCACCGCCATCAGCGGCGTATGCAGCGCCGGCGTCACGTTCCACACCACGTGGTAGCCGACGTAAATTGCAAGCACAAAGATGATCAGGTTGGTGATGGTCGGGGAAACGATGTCCATGGCGGTACGGTCCTGTGGTGGGTCTTAGGTGCGCTTGAGTTCGCCGCCGTGCGTCATCAGGCAGGCGACGACGATGTCGTCTTCCAGGTCCAGGTGCAGCGCGCCGTCCTTGGCGAGGATCAGCTTGAGAAAGTCCAGCACATTGCGGGCATACAGCGACGAGGCGTCGGCCGCCACCAGCGCCGGCAGGTTGGTCTCGCCGACGATGGTCACGCCGTGCCGCACGACGGTCTGGTCGGCCTGCGACAGCGGGCAATTGCCGCCCGTCCCGGGGCCCTTGCCGGCTGCAAGGTCGACGATCACCGAACCCGGCTTCATGCTCGCCACCATCTCTTCGGTGATCAGCGTCGGCGCGGCGCGACCGGGTATCAGCGCGGTGGCGATCACCACATCCGCCTGCGCCACCCGCTTGGCGACCTCGACCTTCTGGCGGTCGAGCCAGCTTTGCGGCATCGGCCGGGCGTAGCCGCCGACGCCCATCGCCGCTTCCTTTTCTTCCGCCGTGTCGTAGGAAACGTCGATGAACTTGCCGCCGAGCGACTCGACCTGCTCCTTGACGCCGGGCCGCACATCCGAGGCCTCGATGACCGCCCCCAGCCGCTTGGCGGTGGCGATGGCCTGCAGGCCGGCCACGCCGACACCGAGCACCACCACCCGCGCCGCCTTCACGGTTCCGGCGGCGGTCATCAGCATCGGGAAGAAGCGCTGGTATCGGTCGGCGGCTACCAGCACCGCCTTGTAGCCGGCGATATTGGCCTGGCTCGACAGCACGTCCATGCTCTGCGCGCGCGTCGTGCGCGGCGCGGCCTCGAGTGCAAAGCTGGTCAGGCCGGCATCGGCGAGCCGCTGCAGGCCCGGCGCGTCAAATGGGTTGAGCATGCCGACGACGCAACTGCCCGTGCGCATCAGCGCCACCTCGGCCTGCGAGGGGCAGCGCACCTTGAGAACCAGTTCGCAGCCCAGCGCCCCGGCGGCGTCACCGATCTCGGCGCCGGCGGCCTGATAGGCTGCGTCGGTCAGGCTCGCCGCGACGCCAGCGCCCGACTGGACGCGCACCGTATGGCCCATCGCTATGAGCTTGCGGGTCGTCTCGGCGGTCACGGCGACGCGCGTCTCGCCGGCTGCCGTCTCGCTGGGTATGCCAATCAGCATGAATCCGCTCCAGTCATAGTTGAGCTTGGTTAAAGCTTTCCCCAAGCTTACATGGTTTTTGCGCCGGCTCCGCAGGCCGCTGGCCTGCGCATAATCGGCTATGGACAAGCGATGGAAACCCAGCGCCACCGTCGCCGCGGTGGTCGAGCGCGCCGGCCGGTTCCTGCTGGTCGAGGAGCACACCGCCGACGGACTGCGGCTGAACAATCCGGCCGGCCACCTGGACCCCGGCGAGTCGCTGGCCGACGCCTGCGCCCGCGAGACGCTGGAAGAAACCGCGCACCAGTTCCGGCCGACTGCGCTCGTCGGCGTCTACCTGTCGCGCTTGCAGCGCCCCCAGACGGGTACCCGGCCGGCCGAGGACTTCACCTACCTGCGCTTTGCCTTTTGCGGCGAGCTCGGTGCGTTTTTGGCCGGGCAGCGGCTCGACCACGGTATCGTGCGCACCCTGTGGCTGAGCGCCGACGAGATCCGCGCCAGCGCCAACCGCCACCGCAGCCCGCTGCTGCTGCGCTGCATGGAGGATTACCTGGCCGGCGCCCGGTACCCGATCGGCCTGCTGCAAACCGATCTGGGTCTTGCTGGCGGCGCCTAGGCACGCGGCGCTGCGTTGCGCGCTGGGATAATCAGCGCCCTATGACAAGGCAAAGGATTGTGGTGGGCTTGAGCGGCGGCGTCGACTCCGCCGTCGCCGCCTATCTGCTCAAGCGCAGCGGCTTCGACGTCGTCGGCATCTTCATGAAAAACTGGGAGGAAGAGCCGCCGGCGGCCGGCGCCGGCGACCCCCACTGCGCGTCGGCGGTCGACTTTGTCGACGCGGCCGCTGTGGCCGACGTGCTGGGCATCGAGATCGAGCATGTGAACTTCGCCGCCGAATACAAGGACCGGGTGTTTGCCGAATTCCTGCACCAGTACCAGGCCGGCCGCACGCCGAATCCCGACGTGCTGTGCAACGCCGAGATCAAGTTCAAGTCCTTTTTGGACCATGCGATGCGCCTAGGCGCCGACAAGATCGCCACCGGCCACTATGCGCGGGTGCGGATGCAAGCCGGCAGCGGCCGCTACCAGCTGCTCAAGGGGCTCGATGCGTCCAAGGACCAGAGCTACTTCCTGCACCGGCTCAACCAGGCGCAGCTGTCGCGCACGCTGTTCCCGCTGGGCGACATGCGCAAGACCGAGGTGCGCCGCATCGCCGCCGAGATCGGCCTGCCCAACGCCGCCAAAAAAGATTCGACCGGCATCTGCTTCATCGGCGAGCGGCCCTTTCGCGAATTCCTGCAGCGCTACATCGCCCACGCGCCGGGGCCGGTCCAGGACGAACGGGGTCGGGTGCTGGCGCAGCACCTGGGCCTGAGCTTCTACACCATTGGCCAGCGCCAGGGCCTGGGCATCGGTGGCGTGCGATCGGCCGCTGCGCCGGCGCTGGCGTTGCCCTGGTATGTGGCGCGCAAGGACATGGAACGCAACACGCTGTGGGTGGTGCAAGGCCATGCGCATCCGTGGCTGCAATACCGCGCGCTGTGCGCCGACGGCGCCAGCTGGGTCAGCGGCGCCGCGCCGCCACCGGGCGCGTTCACCGCCAAGACGCGGTATCGCCAGCAGGACGCCGAATGCAGCCTGGCGCTGCCCGAGGCGCCCGGCGCGGGCGACGCATTTTCTCTTGGCTTTTCAGCCCCGCAATGGGCCGTGACGCCGGGCCAGTCGGCGGTGCTGTACGACGGCGAGGTCTGCCTCGGCGGCGGCGTGATCAGCAGCGCCAGCCTGAGCGACTGATCCGGCCAGCGGCCGGCACGGGGGCGCAGGCTGCGGCGCGGGCTCAGAAGGGAATGTCGTCGTCCATGTCGCTGAAGCCGCTGTCGGGCTTCTTGGGCGCGGCCGCCTGCGCCTTGGCCGGTGGCGCTGCGGGGCGTGAAGCCGGTGGCCCGGGTCGGGTGTAGCCGCCTTCCTCGCCGCCCGGACCGCCCATGCCTTCGCGGGCGCCGAGCAGTTGCATCTCGGTGGCGATGATGTCGCAGGTGTTTTGCTCGACGCCGTCCTTGTTGGTGAACTTGCCGTACTTGATCCGCCCTTCGATATAGATCGGGCGTCCCTTCTTGACATATTCGCCGGCGATTTCGGCCAGCCGGTCATAGAAAGTAACACGGTGCCACTGCGTGTCCTCGACCGACTCGCCGGTGTTCTTGTCCTTGCGCCGGGTCGAGGTGGCGAGCGTGACATTGGCCACCGCCTGGCCCGACGGCAGGTAGCGGATTTCGGGATCGCGGCCGCAATTGCCAACCAGGATGACCTTGTTTACAGACGCCATGGGGAACTCCAAAAGTTGGGCCGATTATCCCGCTTTCCGGGGGGCCTGCGCGAGCGCGCGACAATTCGGGGATGCACACCCAGCAAGCCGATAGCGGTTCGCAGCGCGGCGCCCGAGGCCTGGCGGACCTGATGATGTTCGACCTCGACGGAACGCTGATCGAGACGGCGCCGGAACTCCACGCCGCGCTCAACGACACGCTGGCCGGGCGCGGCCTGCAGGCGGTCAGCCTGGCCTGCGTGGCCGACTGGATCGGACAGGGAATACACGAGCTGCTGGTGCAGGCGATGGCCCAGGCCACCGGCCGCAGCGCCGACGCCGTGCGCGGCTCCAGCGCGCTCGCGCCCGCGGTGCGCGACCTCGAGCAGCATTACCAGCGGCATCTGGGAAGCAGCAGCCGGCTGTACCCGCGGGTGCGCGAGGTGCTGCTGCAGTTGCACGCCGACGGCGTCGCGCTCGCGGTGGTGACCAACAAGCCGGGCCAGTTCACCGCGCGGCTGCTGGCCCACCACGGGCTGGGCGCGCTGTTCGCGCAGGTCATCAGCGGCGACACGCTGGCGCGCAAGAAACCCGCGCCCGACGGCATCCTGCACTGCCTGCGCCATTTCGGGGTGGCGCCCGAACGCGCGCTGTTCATCGGCGATTCGTCCATCGACGTCGCCACCGCGCGCAACGCCGGCGTGCGGGTATGGGCGCTGCCCTACGGCTACAACATGGGCCAGCCGATCGCGGCCTGCGGACCCGACCGGGTGATCGCCGACTTCGCCGCGCTGATCGCGCCGCAGGGAGGCGGCGGATGACCGGGCCGCGCAAAGTCCTGTTCATTTCCGCCGACCAGTGGCGCGGCGACTGCCTGTCGGCGGTCGGGCACCCGGTGATCCGCACGCCGCACATCGACGCGCTGGCAGCCGACGGCGTCCTGTTCCGGCGGCACTACGCGGTGACCTCGCCGTGCGGGCCGTCGCGCGCCAGCATGCAGACCGGCCTGTACCTGATGAACCATCGCAGCGGGCGCAACGGAACGCCGCTGGACCGGCGCCACACCAACATCGCGCACGAGGTGCGCAAGCTCGGGCTCGATCCGACGCTGCTGGGCTACACCGACACCAGCGCCGACCCGCGCGGACTCGCGCCCGACGACCCGGCGCTGCGCACCTACGAGGGGCCGCTGCCGGGTTACACCGTCGCCAGCCTGTTCCCCGACACCATGGCCGACTGGATGGCCGAGCTGCGCGCCAAGGGCTATGTCTTTGGCGGGCGCAAGGACGTCTACCAGCCCCGGGCCGGCTTCGATCTGCCGCCCGGGCGCGGTCACCGCTTCATTCCGGCCCTGTACCGCAGCGAGGACAGCGACACCCGCTTCATGGCCCGGCGCGTCATCGACTGGCTCGACGAGCATCGCCAGCAGGACTGGTTCATGCACTGCGTCTTTTTGCGTCCGCATCCGCCGGTGATAGCGCCCGAGCCCTACAACGCCATGTACGACCCGGCGCAGGTGCCGATGCCCCGGCGCAAGGCCACGCCCGAGCTGGAGGCCGCGCAGCACCCGCACCTGGCGCAGTGGATCCAGTGCCTGGGGCGGCGCAACCAGTACGACGAGCACAACCCGAACCATCTGATCGACATGCCCGAGCTCGAGCTGCGCCAGATGCGCGCCTGCTACTACGGCATGGCCAGCGAAGTCGACGACGCGGTCGGGCGCATCGTCGCGCACCTGCGGGCCAGCGGCGAATACGACAGCACGCTGATCGTCTTTAGCTGCGACCACGGCGAAATGGGCGGCGACCATTACGGCTGGGGCAAGGAGTTGTATTTCGACCAGAGCTTTCATATTCCGCTGGTGATCCGCGACCCGCGCCCGGCGGCCGACGCGGGTCGCGGGCGCCAGATCGACGCCTTCACCGAGTCGGTCGACCTGATGCCGACCTTCCTCGACTGGCTCGGCGCCGGCATACCGGCGCAGTGCGACGGGCGCTCGCTGATGGCCTTTGTGCAGGGGCGCACCCCGGGGCGCTGGCGCACGCAGGCGCATATGGAGCTCGACTTTCGCGCCGGCCCCTACGGCAGCTTCGACGCCCAGGACGCGCTCGGGCTCGAGCCCGACGAATGCCAGCTCGCCATCGTCCGCGGCGAGCGCTGGAAATATGTGCACTTCGCCGCGCTCGCGCCGCTGCTGTTTGACCTGCACAAGGACCCCTGGGAGATGAACGACCTGGCGGGCGATGCGGCGCACCGCGAGGTGCTGCTGCAGATGGCGCAGAGCATGCTGTCCTGGCGCATGCTGCACCAGGAGCATGTGCTGAGCAACCTGCACAACGGCCCCAACGGCGTCGAAGACCGCAGCCGCAGGCGCGACTGAGCGCCTCGGCGCATCGGCGCGCAAGCGGCAACGGATAATGCGCAGCGTGAAACCCGGCCCCACCCTGCCCACCCTGCCTACCTGTCCGTACCCGGGCGCACTGGCGCGCGGCGCTGGTGCCGTGCGCGGGCTGCTCGCGAGCTGTGATGGCGCCGCTGCTTGAGTTGCGCGCGGTCGCCTGCGTGCGCGGCGGCCGCACCCTGTTTACGGGGCTCGACTGCGCCGTCGCCGCCGGCCAGTTGTTGCGGGTGCAGGGCGCCAACGGCGCCGGCAAGACCAGCCTGCTGCGCATGCTGTGCGGATTGCTGCCGCCGGCGCAGGGCCGCATCTTGTGGCGCGGCGAGTCCATCGCCGATCTGGCCGAGGACTTTGGCCGCGAGCTGGTCTACCTGGGCCACGCTGCGGCGCTCAAGGACGACCTGAACGCCACCGAAAACCTGCTGATCGCCTGCCAGCTCGGCGGCCTGGCGGTGGCGCCGGCGGCGGCG
>CAISIP010000646.1 GCA_903885415.1 uncultured beta proteobacterium | reverse complement strand
CCGGTGCACCCGAGGCCACCGCCACCGACGCGCCAGGCGCAGCCGACTGCGCCAGCGACACGCCGGGCAGCAGCGCCAGCGACAGGGCCCAACCGGCCAGGAGCATAGAAATTCCGGCAATGCGCTTGTTGTTCACTGTCTTGGCCTCGTCTGGATGCGGTGGCTGGAAGGCCTTCGCCAACCCGTTGGAACACGCTGGCTTGGGATTCGCGTTGGCGGCATCACGTCGGCTGGCATTGATGCGGCTGTCTGCCCGGGATGCTCGCCCTGGCACCAACAAGCCCGCAGCATATCGCGGGCAAAAGTCAATTTTATGACAAATTGCGGGCTATTTCGGTGTCTAAAAAGATGGATGCGCTTGCGCTTTTTTCGATTCCCATTTAGAGAAATTCCCTATTTGGTTTGGACGCGCAGCGTAGACGGTGGCTATCGCGCCGATAGACAATCGGATACTAGGGTTTACCCTTGGTATGCGAAGATCGGCTGGCCCGGAAATAACCTGAGAAAGAACCCGTATGAACCGTTTCATCAATCCCGCCTACCCGCTCCAGCACCGCGGGGCGGAGCGCTTTACCTCCGCACTTTTTGCATTTCACGGCTTCGGCGCGGCGATGCGCATCGGCCGTCCTGCGCTGGGCACGCTGCTGCTCGCCGGCGCGGTGGCGGCAGTGGTCGTCGTCGCCGACCAGATCGTGAGCGCCTGGGCCGAGGACCATGTCGTGGGCGCGGGCTTGGCGCTATGGGCGCTGGTCTTTCTCGTCATGGCACTGCTTGCCGACGCATCTCGGGGTCTGGCGCTGCGGATGGTGGACGGTTTTGATGCATGGACGCGTGCGGCACAGCGGCGTGCCAGCGACGAGCGGATGTGGGCCGCTGCGCAGGCCGACCCGCGGGTGATGGCAGACATCCACGCGGCGATGCTGCGCGAGGAATCCGCGGCGCCAGCGACAGGCCGGTCGATGCGGCAATGGCCCTTTGCCGATCGGTCGGCGCTGCAACGGGTCCAGCCCCGGGCTTGAGCGCGCACCCTGGCGGCGCTGCCCTGCACGGCGGGTGCGCCGGCCCCTGCCGGCTGTCATGCCAGTGTCACAAATAGTCCTTAGAGTCCGTTCGAGGCTTCCAAGCAACCGGTTCAACTTCAAGGATTTCGCATGAAAAACATTTTCAATTTCGCTGCCATCGGCGCTGCCGCTGCGCTGTTATGTGGGTCGATCGTCAGCGCGCAGGAAATCACCGGCGCCGGCGCCAGCTTCCCGGCCCCCGTATATTCCAAGTGGGCCGCGGACTACAACAAAGCCACCGGCGTGAAGGTCAACTACCAGTCGGTCGGCTCCGGTGCCGGCATCAAGCAGATCGATTCCAAGACCGTCGACTTCGGCGCGTCCGACATGCCGCTGACCGACGAGGTGCTTAAATCCAAGGGACAGATTCAGTTTCCGACCGTCATTGGCGGAACCGTCCCGGTCGTCAATATCAAGGGCATCGCGCCAGGCCAGATGAAGCTCGACGGACAGGTGCTGGGCGACATTTTCCTGGGCAAGATCACCAAGTGGGACGACGCAGCGATCAAGGCGCTCAATCCCGGCCTGGCTTTGCCCGACGCCGCCATAGCGCCGGTGCGTCGCGCAGACGGCTCTGGCACCACCTTCAATTTCACCAACTACCTCAGCCGGGTGCATCCGGAGTGGAAAGCCAAGGTCGGCGAGGGCACCGCGGTCAATTGGCCGGTCGGCGCCGGTGGCAAGGGCAACGAGGGTGTGGCCGCCTTCGTGAACCGCCTGCCGAATTCGATCGGCTATGTCGAGTACTCCTATGTCAAGCAAAACAAGATGACCTACGCGCAGATGAAAAACCGCGACGGCGTTTTCGTCTCTCCCAGTGAAGACAGCTTCAAGGCCGCCGCCGCCGGCGCCGACTGGAACAAGAGCTTTTACCAGTTGATCGTCGACCAGCCTGGTAAAAACGCCTGGCCGATTTCGACCGCCACCTTCATCCTGATGCACATCAAGCAGGACAAGCCGGCCAACGCCACCGAGGCCTTCAAGTTCTTTACCTGGGCCTACAAGAGCGGCGACAAAATTGCCAGCGATCTGGACTATGTGCCGATGCCCGACGCCGTGATCGGTTCTATCGAGAAAGCCTGGGGCCAGGTGACCGACGCTGCGGGCAAGCCGGTGTCGATCCGCTAGGGCGCAAGCCAGGCAACGCAGGGCTTCGCGCCAGATCGTCCAAGGAGCAGGCCCTTGTCCTCTACACTTCCGGCGACCCGCCATCCATTCGACCCGTCTGCCGGACACGCAATGACCCGCCCGCCCGTGATGAAGACGCCGCGCTCCGGCCCGCTGGCGGACCGCGCCTTTGCCGCCCTGGCCATGGGTGCGGCGCTGTTCACGCTGGCGATGCTGGCCGCCATCCTGGCGTCGCTCACCATCAGCGCCTGGCCCGCCATCGTCAAGTACGGCCTGGGCTTTTTGACCAGCACCCAGTGGGATCCGGTCAAGGAGGAGTTCGGCGGCCTGGTAATGATCTATGGAACGCTGATCACGTCGTTCATCGCGCTGCTGATCGCAGTGCCGGTGAGCTTTGGCATCGCGCTGTTTCTGACCGAGCTCTCGCCCGCCTGGCTCAAGCGGCCATTGGGTACGGCGATCGAGCTGCTGGCGGCCGTTCCCTCCATCGTCTACGGCATGTGGGGACTGCTGGTGTTCTCGCCGGTGCTGTCGACCTATGTGCAGCAGCCGCTGCAAGCGCTGTTTGGCGGTGTGCCGTACCTCGGCGCGCTGTTCGCCGGACCGCCGGTGGGGATTGGCATTCTGTCGGCCGGCATCATTCTGGCGATCATGATCATCCCGTTCATCGCCGCGGTGATGCGCGACGTGTTTGAGGTCACGCCCACGCTGCTCAAGGAGTCGGCCTACGGGCTCGGTGCCACCACCTGGGAAGTGGTGTCCAAGGTGGTGCTGCCCTACACCAAGGCCGGCGTCGTCGGCGGCATCATGCTGGGGCTTGGGCGGGCCATTGGCGAGACCATGGCCGTGACCTTCGTGATTGGCAACTTTAACCAGCTCGATTCGCTCAGTCTGTTTCAGGCCGCCAACAGCATCACCTCGGCGCTGGCCAACGAATTTGCCGAGGCCGGGGAGGGCCTGCACCAGGCAGCGCTGATGTACCTCGGGCTGGTGCTGTTCTTCATCACGGTGGTGGTTCTCAGCCTGTCCAAGCTGCTGCTGGCGCAGCTGAAGAAAAGTGAAGGGGTGCGGGCATGAGCATCGGCACCGGAGAATGGCTGCTGCAGCAGGCCGACCGGCAGCAAGCGCGGCTGGAGATTTTTGCCCGGCGCAAATTCGTCAACCGGGTTGCGCTGGTGCTGTCGCTGGCGGCGATGGCCTTCGGCCTGTTCTGGCTGTTCTGGATCCTGTTCGAGACGATCCGGCTGGGACTGGGCGGGCTGAGCCTGGCGACGCTCACCGAAATGACGCCGCCGCCGAACGACGAGGGCGGACTGGCCAACGCGATCTATGGCTCCTTTTTGATGGTGATGCTGGCGGCCTTCGTCGGAACGCCGATCGGCATCATGTCCGGCATCTATCTGGCCGAGTACGGAAACCGAAGCTGGCTCGCAACGACCACCCGCTTTGTCAACGACGTGTTGCTGTCGGCGCCTTCCATCGTGACCGGGCTCTTCGTCTACGCGGTGGTGGTATCGCGCTTCAAGTCCTTCTCGGGTTGGGCCGGGGTGATGGCGCTGGCGCTGATCGTGATTCCGGTCGTGATTCGCACCACCGAAAACATGCTGCAACTGGTTCCGTCGGCGCTTCGAGAAGCCGCCTACGCGCTG